>NZ_CDWWEW010000110.1:11365-13957 GCF_977966315.1 Frankia sp. CeRuru1 | reverse complement strand
CGCCGGCCTCGCCGGCTGCCACCTCGAAGACCAGGTCAACCCGAAACGCTGCGGCCATCTCGACGGCAAGTCGGTCGTGCCCCCCGAGGAGATGACGCGGCGCATCCGGGCCGCCGTCACGGCGCGCCGCGACCCGAACTTCGTCCTCTGCGCCCGCACCGACGCCCGCGCCGTCGAGGGCCTCGACGCGGCCGCCGACCGGGCAAGGGCCTACGTCGACGCGGGCGCGGACATGGTCTTCCCCGAGGCGATGGCGAACCTGGACGAGTTCGCCGCCGTCCGCAAGGCCGTCGACGTACCGCTCCTCGCGAACATGACCGAGTTCGGCAAGAGCGAGCTGTTCACCGCCGCGCAGCTCGCCTCGGTCGGCATGAACCTCGTCATCTACCCGGTGACCCTGCTGCGGCTGGCCATGGGCGCGGTCGAGGACGGCCTGCGCCGGATCAAGGACGAGGGCACCCAGGCCGGGCTGACCGACCGGATGCAGCACCGGGCCCGGCTCTACGAACTGATCGACTACGCCGACTACAACGTCTTCGACGAGGCGATCTTCAACGTCCGGCCCTCCGACTGATCTCCAGCGCACTCTTCCTCGCCGGCCGGGCCGGCGGCCACGACCGTCGAGCCCGACTGCCGTCCCAACTGCAGTGCCCGGTCATCTATCCCGGTCGTCGCGCCCCGGCCGGCGAGGAACCCACCCGAGAGGAACCACAGCCATGGCCGCCGTTGACTCGTCGGTACGCAAGGGCCTGGCCGGCGTCGTCGTCGACACCACGTCGGTCTCGATGGTCAACCCCGAGACGAACTCGCTGACCTACCGCGGATACCCGGTCCAGCAGCTCGCCGCCGAGTGCTCGTTCGAGGAGGTCGCCTACCTGATCTGGCACGGCGAGCTGCCGACCACCGAGCAGCTGCGGGCCTTCACCGACGCCGAACGGGCCCGCCGGCAGCTCGACCGGACCCTGATGGGCCTGCTCGCCCGGCTCCCGGAGACCTGCCACCCGATGGACGTGCTCCGCACCGCCGTCAGCTACCTCGGCGCGCAGGACCCGACCGAGGACGACGGCACGGTCGAGGCGAACCAGGTCAAGGCGCTCGACCTGATGGCGAAGCTGCCCACGATCGTCGCCATCGACCAGCGGCGCCGGCGCGGCCAGGACCCGATCCTGCCCGACCCGACGCTGGGCTTCTCGGAGAACTTCTTCCACATGTGCTTCGGCGAGGTGCCCGAGGCCGAGGTCGTCCGGGCCTTCGACGTCTCGCTGATCCTCTACGCGGAGCACAGCTTCAACGCCTCGACGTTCACCGCGCGGGTGGTCGCCTCGACGCTGTCCGACCTGTACAGCGCCGTGACGGCCGGGATCGGCGCGCTGAAGGGCCCGCTGCACGGCGGCGCCAACGAGGCCGTCATGTACATGATGGACGAGATCGGCGACCCGGCAGGCGCCGAGCAGTGGATGCTCGACGCGCTGGCCAGCAAGCGCAAAGTCATGGGCTTCGGGCACCGGGTCTACAAGTCCGGCGACTCCCGGGTCCCGACGATGCGCGCCGAGCTCGAGCGGCTCGCCAAGACCAGGGGAGCCGACGGCGAGCGCCTGATGGCCGTCTACGAGTCCCTCGAGGCCGTGATGATCCGGGAGAAGAACCTCCACCCGAACCTGGACTTCCCGACCGGCCCGGCCTACCACCTGATGGGCTTTGACATCCCGATGTTCACCCCGATCTTCGTGATGTCGCGGATCACCGGCTGGACCGCGCACATCATCGAGCAGCTCGCCGCCAACGCACTCATCCGGCCTCTGTCGAGCTATGTCGGCCCGCAGGAGCGCAGCGTCCCGCTCGCCGCCCGCCGGCTCGCGGGCTAGTTTTTGGTTCGCTCCGTCTGGACGCGGCGCTCCGGTCTCTTGCTCGCTTCGCTCCCAAGGGACCTCCGCGCCTGCGCGCCAGCTCGGTTGCGTGTAGCTGGAGCGTCACCGGTTCGGGGCCGCCGCGTATCCGTCGAGCCTTTCCTACGACCTGACGGGACTGACCATGCGCAAACTTCTTGTCGCCAACCGGAGTGAGATCGCGGTGCGGGTGTTCCGGGCTGCGCATGAGCAGGGCCTGCGCACGGTCGCGGTCTACACGCCGGAGGACGTCTCCGCGCTGCACCGGACGAAGGCGGGCGAAGCGTACGAGCTGGGGATGCCTGGGCACCCGGTGCGGGGTTATCTGGATATCGACGAGCTGCTGCGGGTGGCGAAGCACGCCGAGGCGGACGCGTTGCACCCGGGGTACGGGTTTCTGTCGGAGTCGGCGGCGCTGGCGGAGGCGTGCGCCGCGGCGGGGGTCACGTTCGTGGGGCCGCCGCCGGGGGTGTTGCGGCTGACCGGGGATAAGGTCGCCACCCGGAACGCGGCGATCGCGGCCGGGCTACCGGTGCTGCGGGCGTCGGCGCCGCTGCTGGACGGGGCCGGGGCGCTGGCGGCTGCGGAGGCGATCGGTTTTCCGCTGTTCGTGAAGGCGTCGGCCGGTGGCGGCGGGCGGGGTCTGCGCCAGGTGACGCGGGCTGCGGACCTGCCGGACGCGGTGGCGTCCGCTGTGCGGGAGGCG
>NZ_CDWWEW010000110.1:0-11268 GCF_977966315.1 Frankia sp. CeRuru1 | reverse complement strand
GTGTTCCTGGAACAGGCGGTCCAGGGGCCGCGGCACATTGAAGTGCAGGTGCTCGCCGACGGCGAGGGCGACGTCGTGCACCTGTTCGAGCGGGACTGTTCGGTGCAGCGGCGGCACCAGAAGGTCGTGGAGATCGCGCCGGCGCCGGCGCTGGACCCGGCGGTACGCGATGGGCTGTGCGCGGCGGCGGTGAGCTTCGCCCGCCACGTCGGCTATGTGAACGCGGGCACGGTCGAGTTCCTGGTCGGCGCGGATGGCCGGTTCACGTTCATGGAGATGAACCCTCGTATCCAGGTGGAGCACACGGTGACCGAGGAGGTCACCGGGGTGGACCTGGTGGGCGCGCAGTTGCGGATCGCCGCCGGGGAGACACTGGCCGACCTGAACCTGAGCCGGGAGAGCATCTCCATCCGTGGGGTGGCGATCCAGTGCCGAGTGACGACGGAGGACCCGGCGTCGGACTTCCGGCCGGACACCGGGACGATCTCGTACTACCAGTCGCCGGGCGGGCCGGGGGTGCGCCTGGACGGGGCGACCTACGCCGGTGCCGAGGTCAGCCCGTACTTCGACTCGCTGCTGGTGAAGCTGACGTGCCGGGGCGCGACCCTGGAGAAGGCGTCCCGGCGGGCCCGCCGGGCGCTGCGGGAGTTCCGGGTCCGCGGCGTGCGGACGAACATCGAGTTCCTGGCCCGGCTCGCCCATGTCACCGTCAACGGCCACCGGCGCCCGGCCGGGGTGGCGTTCACCGACCCGCGCCGGATGCTGCCGCCGCTGGACGCCGCCGGCGCGCCGGTGGCCGGCTCCCGCCAGCTGCTCGCCGAGGCCGGCCCGGCCGGATGGGCGGCCCGGCTGCGTGCCCAGACCGCGCTGGCGGTCACGGACACGACGCTGCGCGACGCCCACCAGTCGCTGCTGGCGACCCGGCTGCGCAGCTTCGACATCCTGGCCGCCGCGCCCGCGTTCGCCCGGCTCACGCCGAACCTGCTCAGCCTCGAGTGCTGGGGCGGCGCGACCTACGACGTGGCCCTGCGGTTCCTGGCCGAGGACCCGTGGGAGCGGCTCGCCGCGCCGCGGGAAGCGGCGCCGAACCTGTGCCTGCAGATGCCGCTGCGTGGCCGCAACGCGGTCGGCTACACGCCCTACCCGGACGACGTGGTGCGCGCGTTCGTCGTCGCGGCGGCGAGCACCGGGATCGACCTGTTCCGGATCTTCGACGCCCTCAACGACATCGAGCAGATGCGCCCCGCCCTCCAGGCGGTCACGGGCGAGACGGACGCGATCGCGGAGGGCACGCTCTGCTACACGGGCGACCTCACCGACCCCGCCGAGCGGATCTACACCCTCGACTACTACCCGCGCCTCGCGGAGCGGCTCGTCGAGGCCGGCTCACACGTGCTGGCGATCAAGGACATGGCCGGGCTGCTGCGCCCGCCGGCGGCGACGCGGCTGGTCACGGCACTGCGGGAGCGCTTCGACACCCCGGTGCACCTGCACACCCACGACACGGCCGGCGGCCAGCTCGCGACCCTGCTCGCCGCCGCGAACGCAGGCGTCGACGCGGTGGACGCCGCCGCGGCCCCCATGTCCGGCGGCACGAGCCAGCCGAACATGTCCGCGCTCGTCGCCGCGACCGACCACACCGACCGCGCAACCGGCATCCCGCTCGCGGCGCTGTCCGCGCTGGAGGCCTACTGGGAGGCGGTCCGCGACCTGTACGCCCCGTTCGAGGCGGGCCTGCGGGCGCCGACCGGCGCCGTCTACCGGCACGAGATTCCGGGCGGCCAGCTGACGAACCTGCGCCAGCAGGCCATCGCGCTCGGGCTCGGCGACCGCTGGTCCGAGGTCACCGAGTGCTACGCGATCGCCAACGAGCTGCTCGGCAAGCCAATCAAGGTGACGCCGACCAGCAAGGTCGTCGGCGACCTCGCGCTGTTCATCGCCTCCGGGAACATCGACCCCGCCACGCTACGGACCGAGCCGGAGAAGTACGACCTGCCGGCCAGTGTGCTCGGCTACCTCGCCGGCGACGCCCGGCGCGCCACCCTGTCGCGGCTGCTGTTCCCCGGCCCGTGGCGCGACTACGAGAAGGCCGTCGAGCAGTACGGCGACAGCTCGGTCATTCCCACGGAGGCCTTCCTCTACGGCCTGCTGCCCGGCGAGCCGGTCAGCGTCTTCCTCGAACCCGGCGCCGAGATCATCGTCGAGCTCGAAACCATCAGCGATCCCGACCGCGCCGGTATCCGCACCCTCTACCTGCGGGTCAACGGCCAGCCCCGCCCCGTCCGGGTCCGCGACGAGTCCATCAGCTCGGCGTCCGCCACCGCCCGCCGCGCCGACCCCACCAACTCCGGCCATATCGGCGCGAGCCTCCCCGGCATCGTCACCTTCGCGGTCAAGGTCGGCGACACCATCGAGAAGGGCGCCAAGCTGGCCGTCGTCGAGGCCATGAAGATGGAAGCCGCCGTCACCAGCCCCACCGCCGGAACCATCACCGAACTCGCCCGCAGTACCGGCGACTCCGTCGAAGTCGGCGAGCTCCTGCTCGTCATCCAGCCCTGATCTGGCAGCCGGCTCGCCGTCTCGCGCCGGGTCTCCGGCGTTGGCCGGCGACCCGGCTCGACTGGTCCCGCCTCGTCGTGACAGCCGTCGCGCTCAGCCCGCCGGCTGGGGAGCTGAGCCGACGAGGTTGCGGTAGACCTCCCGGGTCGCCGAGGAGCGGTTGAGGGTGATGAAGTGCAGGCCGGGCGCACGGCCGCCGGGTCGTCGGCGACCGCCTCCAGGCGGCGGGCCAGCGCTGGCGGGAAAGCGGCGCCGGACAGCTGGGCCATCCGGGTGATCTGCGCGACGTTCGTCACCGGCATCACCCCGGGCACGATCGGCGCGTCGCAGCCCAGCCGGCCGACCCGCTCGACCAGCCGGAGGTAGGCGTCGGCGTCGAAGAAGAACTGGGTGATGGCGTAGCTGGCCCCGGCGCGGAACTTGCCGGCCAGGGCGCGGGCGTCGCTGTCGAGGTCGGCGGCGCGTGGGTGCTTGTCCGGGAACGCCGCGACGCCGACGCAGAAGTTCCCGAGCCCGCGGACGAAGGTGACCAGCTCGTCCGCGTGCTCGAAGCCGTTGGGATGGCGTACCCACTCGCCGAGCGGGTCGCCCGGCGGGTCGCCGCGCAGCGCCAGGATGTTGCGGACGCCGGTACCGGCGACCGTGCCGACGATCCGGCGCAGCTCCGCCCGGGCGTGGTTGACCGCGGTGAGATGCACGATCGGCGTCAGTGACGTCTCGGTGGCGATCCGTTCGCAGATGCGCATCGTGCCCTCGCGGGTCGACCCGCCGGCGCCGTAGGTGACGGACACGAACGATGGCCGCAGCGCCTCGATCTCGCGTAGCGCGGTCCACAGCGCCCGCTCACCGTCGGGCGTCTTCGGCGGGAAGAACTCGAACGAGTAGGAGGTCGTTCCGGTCGACAGGAACTCGCTCATCGTCGCGGGGCGGGCCGCAAGGGGGGACCTCCGCTGCCTGGGCACGGTCGTCACCTCGGCGCGCAGCTCAGTGTCTGTCATGGTCGGCACCTGTTCTCACCGTCGTGGACGGGCGGTGGACGGGCGCGGCCTTGACCGGTCGACGCTGGGCGCGGCCGTACACGGGCCGGCCAGGGGTGGCCGGCCGGCAGGCGGGCATGCTCACGCTGATCGTCCTCCAGCACCTCGTGGAAGCGTCACTCGGTGCCGTGGCCGGTCTCCTGGCTGACGGGTACAGCGTCTCCGGACCGGCCTTCCCAGGCCGACAAGCAGCCCAGTGACCTCCGCGCGGACGCGGATACGGCCGGAGACTCCCGAACACAGTGGCGAGGGCCGCGCCGGCGTCACACCGGCTTCCCGAACACCACGGCCGGTTCAGGCTACGCGCGGCCCACATCGCCGACAAGGCCGCCTCACCGGTCCCGTCACGCCGGCGTCGAATGGCCGGGAGGCCCGGGCGCGGAACCCGAGCCTCCCGAAAACCGTCGGGACCGGTCAGAAGTCCTCGTCGAAGGAGACCGAACCCTCCACGGCGACCTGGTAGGACGACACCCGGCGTTCGAAGAAGTTCGACAGCTCCTGCACGTCCTGCAGGTCGAGGAACGAGAACGGGTTGGCCGACCCGAACATGGGCGCGAACCCGAGCTGACCGAGCCGGCGGTCGGCGACGTACTCCAGGTAGGTGCGCATGTCAGCGACGGTCATCCCGGCGACCCCACCGGTCAGGAGGTCCTCGGCGAACACGGTTTCAGCGTCGACCGCCTCGGCGAGCATGTCCCGCACCGCGGCCTCGAAGTCGGCGTCGACGAGGTCGGGTTCCTCGGCGCGGACGGTGCGGATCACGTCGAGGGCGAACCCCATGTGCATGGACTCGTCGCGGAACACCCAGTTGGTGCCGGAGGCGAGCCCGTGCAGCAGGCCGCGGGAGCGCAGGAAGTAGACGTAGGCGAAGGCGCCGTAGAAGAACAGCCCTTCGATGCAGGTGGCGAAGCAGATCAGGTTGAGCAGGAAGGCCCGCCGGTCGGCGCGGGTGCGCAGCCGGTCGAGGCGGCCGAGGGAGTCGATCCAGCGGAAGCAGAACGCTGCCTTGGCGCGGATCGACGGGATGTTCTCGATGGCGGCGAACGCGCGGGCCCGCTCGTCCGGATCGGGCAGGTAGGTGTCGAGCAGGGTCAGGTAGAACTGGACGTGCACGGCCTCCTCGAACAGTTGGCGGGACAGGTAGAGCCGCGCCTCCGGGGCGTTCAGGTGCCGGTAGAGGTTGAGCACGAGGTTGTTGGCGACGATCGTGTCGCCGGTCGCGAAGAACGCGACGAGGCGGTTGACCAGATGCCGCTCGGCCGACCTGAGACGGTGCAGGTCGGCGAGGTCGGTGTGCAGGTCAACCTCCTCCACGGTCCAGGTGTTGCGGATCGCCGCCCGGTAGCGGTCGTAGAACTCCGGGTAGCGCATGGGCCGCAGGGTGAGGCTCATGCCCGGGTCGAGCAGCAGCGACCGGTGTCGCGGCCCGTCCACCGCTGAGCCGGACTGCGCGGGAACCTGCTGGGGCGGGACAGTCGTCGTCACTGGCACGCCTCGCAGGTCTCGGGGTTCTCCAGAGAGCAGGCCAGCGCCTCGGCATCGGTCGTCGGCGCGGGTTGCGCCGGTCCCGAGGGTGGGCGCGCGGTCGACCCCGAGTCGGTGGGCGCGGACGCGTGCCGGCCCGCGCCGGCCGGCACGGTGGCCTGCTGGATGCGGGTCGCGGGCCGCGACCGCAGGTAGTAGGTCGTCTTCAGCCCGCTTGACCAGGCGTAGGCGTACATCGAGGACAGCCGGCCGATGCTCGGGTCGGCCATGAACAAGTTCAGCGACTGGCTCTGGTCGACAAACGGCATCCGGGCCGCCGCCAGGTCGATCAGCGCACGCTGCGGCAGCTCCCACGCGGTGCGAAACAGCGCGCGGACCTCGGCTGGCAGGTCGTCGATCGTCTGGACGGACCCATCGGCGGCCTTGATCCGCTCCCGTACCTGCGCCGTCCACAGGCCGCGGGACTTGAGCTCGTCGACGAGATAGCCGTTGACCTGGAGGAACTCGCCGGACAGCGTCTCGCGCTTGAACACGTTGGACACCTGCGGCTCGATGCACTCGTAGCAGCCGACGATCGACGCGATCGTCGCGGTCGGCGCGATCGCGACCAGCAGGCAGTTACGCAGGCCGTGCGCGGCGACCGCCGCCCGCAGCGCCGCCCACCGCTCCACCTGCGCCGGCGTCACGTCGAAGTGGTCCGGATGCAGCACCCCGCGGGCGGCCCGGGTCTGCGCGAACGCGGGGTGCGGGCCGTGCGCGCGGGCGAGCTCAGTGGACCGCTCCAGCGCGGTGAGCGCGATCTCCTCGGCAAGTCGGGTCGACAGCTCACAGGCGGCCGGGGAGTCGAACGGCAGCCGCAGCGCAAAGAACACATCCTGAAGGCCCATCACGCCGAGGCCGACCGGCCGCCACCGGGGGTTGCTCGCCGCGGCCTCGGGTGTCGGGTAGTAGTTGATGTCGATCACCCGGTCGAGGAAGGTCACCGCCGTGCGCACGGTCGCGCGCAGCGCCGCCCAATCAACCCGCGCCGCTGGATCCCCGTCGCCGTCCGCGTCGGCGGCCGGGTCTGCGGGCAGGAGGTGGCGGGCGAGGTTGACCGAGCCGAGGTTGCACACCGCGATCTCGTCATCGCTGGAGACTTCGAGGATCTCGGTGCACAGGTTCGACAGGTGGATGACGTTGCCCAGCTCGGCGGTCTGGTTGCCGGTCCGGTTCGCGGCGTCCTTGAACGTCATCCAGCCGTTGCCGGTCTGCGCCAGCGTCCGCATCATCCGCGCGTACAGATCACGGGCGGGCAGCTGGCGGACATAGCGGCCGGCGGCCTCGGCGGCCCGGTAGGCCAGGTCGAACTCCTCACCCCACAGGTCGGGCAGCTCCGGCACCGCGTCCGGATCCATCAGCGACCACACCCCGTCGGCCTGCACCCGGCGCATGAACTCGTCCGGGATCCAGTGCGCCAGATTCAGGTTGTGGGTGCGCCGGGCGTCCTCACCGGTGTTGTCCCGCAGCTCGAGGAACTCCTCGATGTCGGGATGCCACGTCTCCAGGTACACACAGGCCGCGCCCTTGCGCCGCCCACCCTGGTTGACCGCCGCGACCGAGGCGTCGAGGGTCCGCAGGAAAGGCACGATGCCGTTCGACCGGCCGTTCGTGCCGCGGATCAGCGCGCCCCGCGAGCGCACCCGGGAGAAACCGATGCCGATGCCGCCGGCGAACTTCGACAGCCGGGCGACCTGGCCGTACCGCTCGTAGATCGACTCCAGCTCGTCGCGCGGCGAGTCGACCAGGTAGCAGCTCGACATCTGCGAGTGCGCCGTCCCGGAGTTGAACAACGTTGGCGAACTCGGCAGGTAGGCCAGCGACGCCATCAGCCGGTACAGCTCCGCCGCCTCGGCGACGTCGTGCGCCAGCCCGCAGGCGACCCGCAGCAGCCAGTGCTGCGGCGTCTCCACCACCAGCCGGGTGCGCGGATGGCGCAGCAGGTAGCGGTCGTGCACCGTCCGCATCCCGAAGAACTCGAACCCGAGGTCGCCAGCCGGGTCGACGAGCGCGTCGAGCTCGCCAGCGTGCCGGGCGACGAACTCGGCCGTGCCCGCCCCGATCAGACCCAGCTCGTGGCCCCGCGCGATGCCCGAGCTGAACGAGCCGATCCCCTGACCGGCGACCTCGTCGGCGATCAGCGCGACCAGCAGCCGGGCGGCCAGCCGGGAGTACTGCGGCTCCTCACCGATCAGATCGGCGGCGGTCTGCACCGACAACCGGTCGAGCTCCTCGGTCGTCGCGCCGTCGTAGAGCCCGCCAATCGTCCGGGTCGCGACCCGCAACGGATCCACCTGATCCAGGTCGTCCGCCCACCGCGCGACCGCGGCGACGATCCTCGTCACGTCCACGGGCTCCAACGCGCCGTCACGATGACGGACGCGCATCGTGCGGCCACCAGACCCGGACATACCGGCGGCCCGCGGGACAACGGGGGAAGGTTCGGTGACGGTCAACGGCACTCCTCGCACAGGTCGTCGGACGGCTGGCACCGACGGCGAGCAAGGAGGAGGTAGGCGCGCCGGCCCGAATGGCGACGGACCCGGGCATCGACGACCGACGGCGACGGCGCGTGGCTCGGTGGCCGAACGATCACCACCCGCCACGCCGAGGCCCTCTGGCGACCGGCGAGCTGCCCGTGCCCGGTCCAAGCCCGGCACGGCGATCCCGGCCCTCCCTCGGGGCCGTCGGACCGCCACGCGCATGTCGCGCGCGGCACGCTGGCAGGTCTTCGGACTCGCGGGCACCCACCGGCGCGTCGTGACGCCGGTGAACCTACTGACCGTCGCTTCCCAGGCGCCATAGCGCCCAGTGCTCCTGACGGCGGTCGTTCCCACTCACCGCTGCGGGGCAGCCCCGGACTCCCACCGGGTTCCCTCTTACGACGACCGGCCCAGGGCAGGGCGGCCGAACCAGTGCGCGGCACACGCTACATATAAGAATCACACGACTGCAAATAACCCACATGTTGTGTCGCGCCCGACACCTCGCCGTCCGGGGTATCTCCGAGCGGAACTTGCCGAGCGTCCTGTACCGCCACCGTGAACCAGAACCTCAGCCGCCACAGCACGGCCCGGACCTCATCGCCTTCGGGCTTGGGCAGGACCTCGCCCCGTTCGAGACCCACGGCCCACGCCGCGCCAGGACAGGCCCCATGGCTGCTCGTCCTCGGTGCTGGCGAACCGCAGGCCGCACATGTTCGAACCGGGCTCACCGGCCCACGCCACAAACGACACGAGCCGCACAAGTCGCTGGCGATCATCCATGCCACCTGACTGAGGACAGTCATGATCGCGGGCCACGGCGCCCACCCCGTGCCGGACCGGAGCCGGTAGACTGATCGCCGCGGCGGCTGCCAATATTGCCAGTCACCGAACTCGGGCTTCCCATGTCCGGCGCGTCCTCCCCTGGCCGCTCCGGGCCGAAGCCACAGCACGCGCCTATGGGCCATCGGGCTGCGGCAACCCCGGGGATCGAGCAGGGTTGTTTCACGCTGCGTCCGTTCAGCGTCTCGTCAGCCAGGGGAGCGGGGCGTGTGAACTGGAGCAGACGTGACCGCCAACCCAGCCCTCACCCGGGCACTCGTCGTCGCCCTCGGCACGACGATCTCCATCATCGTCGGCCTGGTCGCCGGCATCCTCGCCCGCGCCGACGGGGCCAGCCTGCCCAGCGCGGTCCAACGCGGCGGCGGTCTCGCCGCAGCACCCGGCGGGCGGAGACCCGCCTCAACCGACCCGCCGGTCGCGGCAGCCATGCCCGTTCAAGCCGAGGGGTCCTGCCACCGGGCGCGGTACCCGGGTAGCAGGACCCCTCGGGGCCATGCGGGGCTGCGGTTAGGCCGCGAGCTGCTGGTGATCAGGCCCCGCGGGTGGCATCGGCTGGGGTGGGTGGAGTCGTCTCGGACGGCCGAGGTCACTGTCGGCTGGGGAGCTGTCGGTCAAGGGCTTGGCGGAGTTAGGCCAGAGGCTGACCAGCTGGCCCAGGCTGAGGCGACCGGTACCGGCCCGGGTCAGGGGCAGCCAGCGGGTCAGGGTGGCGTCGAGGTGCTGGTCGGGTTCGGCGAGGTCCGCGGCCGTCGTCGCGACCGGCACCCGTACTGGGTCGTCCAGGTTGCGCAGCGCCTCCGCGAGGACCTCGCGGAGGCGGGCTTCGCGGCGCAGGGTCGTCGTCCAGATCAGGACCGGCGTGTGGCTACGGGTCGCCTTCGCGAGCCGATCGTAGGCGTCGATCTTGTAGGTGAGGCGCCGGAGCGCTTCGGTACCGAAGTCCAGCTCGAGGAACCACTCGACCTGGGCGCGGCCCTGCGCCCACCGGCCATAGGCGTCGGGCCGCACGATGTCCCCGAACGAGCGGGCGCAGCGTTCCTCCGACCACCAGGCCACCAGCCGGCCCGCGGCCTCGGGCTGGCGGGCGTGGTGAACCAGCCGGGTGGACATCCCGTTGACCGCCACCCGATGCGCCAGGTGCAACGAATGGGCGATCCCCATAGCCCGGTCATGCTGGTAGCCGATCTTCTTCGGGTCCAGACCGTCCTCGTGCGCCAGAACGGCGGCGCCGGCGACGTCGAGGACGTAGTGCATGGGCGACAGGCCACTGACCGCCAACGGCTGAAAGCGGTCGCTGTTCAGCTCGGTTGGGCGGGTGTCTTCCGGATCTTGTGTGGTGATCGTTCGTGTGATCGCCTGGCGGTGGGTGGTGATCCGCTGGCGTCGCGGGTGTGGAGTCTGGTGGCCGGCCGACGTACGAGGAGCTCGTGCGCCTGCTCGCGGACCGGGACGCCACGATCGCGGCCCAGGGCAGGCAGATCGCGGGGATGGCTGAGCAGCTCGCGGCGGCCACCGAACTGATCGAGCAGCTGGCCGGGCGGGTTGCCGAGCTGGAGTGTCAGGCGGGCAGGGACAGTTCGAACTCGTCGCGGCCCCCGTCGTCGGACGACCCGTACACGAAGGCGCCGGCGCGGACGTCGTCGGGCCGGCCGAGGGGCAAGCAGCGCGGTGCGCCCGGCCAGACCCGGATGATGGTCGACGACCCGGACGAGACGTTCACGATCGACCCGCCGTCCTGCGGGGGCTGTGGCGGCTCGCTGGCCGGGGCGCCGGTGTTCGCCACGAGGCGCCACCAGGTGTTCGACACCCCGCCGGCCCCGCCCCGGCCGCCCGTGACCGAGTACCGGGTCGTGGCGCGGACCTGCCCGTGCTGCGCGGCGACGACCCCCGGGCAGCCGCCGGTGCCACTGACCGGCCGACTCGTCTGGGGCCCGCGGCTGCTCGGGCGGGCGGCGTGGCTGGTGTGCGCGCACCACCTGCCGGTCCGCCGGGCCGGCGCGGTCCTGGCTACCCTGCTCGGCGCCGCCGTCTCCGTCGGCTGGGTCGCCTCGGTGCGGGGCCGGGCCGCCCGCCTGCTCGAGACCACGTTCCTGCCGCACGTGCGGGCGCTGATCGCCGCCGCGCCGGTCGCGCACGCCGACGAGACGACCGCCCGCGCCGCGGGTGGGCTGCGCTACGTGCACGTCGCCTGCACCGAGTACCTCACCGTGATGCACACCGGGGACCGCACCGCCGCGACGATCGACGCCGGCGGCGTCTGGCCCGCCTTCACCGGTGTCCTGATGCGCGACGGCTACGCCGGCTACACCCACCTGACCGGCGCGCTGCACGCCTGGTGCGGTGCCCACACCCTGCGTGACCTGCGCGCCATCCACGACGGCGACCCCGACGGCCGCCGACGCGATGGCCACCACCCTGCTCGACGCCCACCAGGCCGCCCGCGCCGCCCACCAGGCCGGCCAGGCGGCCCTCGACCCCGAGACCGTCGCCCGGATCCGCAACCACTACCTCGGCCTCGCCCGCGGCGAGGCCGACAACGCCGGCCGGCGCAGCCCCCTGGCCCGCGCCGCCCGCACCCTGATCGGACGGATGCGCCGCCACGAGGACATGATCCTGCGCTTCGTCGTCGACCTCGCCGTGCCGTTCACGAACAACCTGGCCGAGGAGGCCGCCAGGCCCGTCAAGGTCCAGCAGAACACCTCCGGCGGCGCCTGGCGCACCCTGACCGGCCTCGCCGACTTCGCCGTCGTCCACTCCTACCTGCCGACCGCCACCACCTGGGGCCGCAGCACCCTCGACGTCCTCGTCGACCTGTTCACCAC
>NZ_CDWWEW010000109.1:12564-13907 GCF_977966315.1 Frankia sp. CeRuru1 | reverse complement strand
GTGGTTACGTTGTCAATTTCGCGGGATCTGTGGTCTCCGTGGTGTTCACCGCTTCCGGGGAGAGGGAACACCACGGGAAACGTGTCCCACTCATCACCCACCGGACGCACACCATCCGCGGCGAGCGCGGCGGGCGCGGGCGCTCTGACCATGAGGAGCCTCTTCTCGACACCAACGATTGCGATTTCGTAGTCGACGCTAGTGAGCGAAATCCACGTGGTCACCGACCCGGAGCCCGCGTGTCGCATCCGCAACTGGATGGGTGATGGTGGATGTGTGGTCGTCAAAACGCACTGCGGACCCCTCAGGACCGCATCTGACCTATGGAAGCCCTTGTAGAGAACATCGACATCCGGTCAGGACCTTCGCTTTGTCACCGGATTGAGATCCGGAACGACGGGCGGTGACGAGAAGGGACTACGTCCGGTAACCGACACCGTCCCGGTGCCGGAGTGGAACGTGTCACGCGAGCCGTGGATCCAGGCATCGTTCTCAGGCGCGGCGGCACCGTCGGGCGCGACACCGTCGGGCGGCGCGGCGGCCGCTCAGGGCCGGCTGTACCGGGTCTCCCGCCAGCGGTGCACCAGGCCCTCGGGGACGTCCTCGGTCGTCAGCGCGAATCCGATGTGGTCGCGGTAGCGGCCGTCGATGGCGAGGAAGTGCCGGTGCAGCCCTTCCTCGCGGAAGCCGAGCTTCGCGAGCACCCGCCGGCTCGCGGCGTTCTCCGGGCGCACATTCGCTTCCACCCGGTGCAGCCCGACCGGCCCGAAACAGTGGTCGACGACGAGCGCGAGCGCGGTCGGTGTGATGCCTCGACCGGCGTACTCGCTGTCGATCCAATAGCCGACCTGAGCGCTGTTGAACGCCCCGCGCACGATCGTGGACACGGTCACCTGACCGACGAGCCGCCCCTCGAAGGTGACCGCGAACGGCAACGTGGCGCCGAGCCGGGCCTGCTGGCGCAGGCGGTGCCACATCTGACGGTAGATCGAGAGGGTCTGGCGCTGCGCCCAGGTCTCGCGGACCATCATCACTCCGGGTGGGGTCGCCTCCCACGGCGCCAGCCAGTCGGCGTTGCGCAGCCGCACCTCGACCCACGTGGAGGCGTCACGCAGACGAAGCGGCCGCGCCTGGACCCGTCCGTCGGTCAGGACTGCCGGCCAACCCGGAGCTCCCACCGTCGCGCCCTATCCGGCGTCGGCAGCATCGGCTGCGGCTGCGGCTGCGGCTGCGCCAGGGGCTGCGGCGGCTGTGGCGAGGCCCGCGGACCCCGCGGCCGGGTGCCCGTGGTCGTCGGCCCCGCGCAGCTGGGCGACGGCATGACCCACCACCCCGGCCAGCAC
>NZ_CDWWEW010000109.1:0-12539 GCF_977966315.1 Frankia sp. CeRuru1 | reverse complement strand
CGTCGGCCCCGCGCAGCTGGGCGACGGCATGACCCACCACCCCGGCCAGCACGCCCAGCCCGTCGCGTACCCCACCGGTCGAGCCGGGAAGGTTCACCACCAGGGTGGCGGCGACGGTTCCGACGAGCCCGCGGGAGAGCACCGCCGCCGGCACGGTCTCCCGACCCGCCGCGCGCAGCGCCTCGGCAAGTCCGGGCACGGCCCGCTCGATCACCTCGCGCGTCGCCTCGGGGGTGACGTCGCGGGGACCGAGGCCGGTGCCACCGGTGCTCACCACCAGATCCACGCCGTCGGCGACGGCGGACCGCAGCGCCACGACGATCTCATCCCGCTCGTCCGGGACGATCGTCGCCGCGCCCACCTCGAAACCGAGTTCGACGAGCCCGGCGACGAGCAACGGGCCCGACCGGTCGGCATAGATCCCTCGGTACGCCCGGTCGGAGACGGTGATGACCCGGGCCCGGGCACCCGCGGGAAGGTGGCGCATGCCACTCATTCCGCGGACCCCGCGCCCGGCGGGGGGGCGGCAGGCCAGTCTCCGGAGCGTCCCCCGGTCTTCGCGATCACTCGCACCCCGGTCAGCTCCGCGGCGGGATCCACCGCCTTGACCATGTCGTGCAGCGTGAGCCCGGCGACGGCGACGGCGGTCAGCGCCTCCATCTCGACGCCGGTCCGGTCCGCCGTCCGGACGGTGGCCGTGATCGCCACACCGTCGTCCCGTACGTCCAGCTCGACCGTGACGCCGGAGATCGCGATGGGATGGCAGAGCGGAACGAGATCAGGCGTGCGCTTGGCCCCCATGATCCCCGCGACCCGGGCGACTGCGAGGGCGTCGCCCTTCGGTACCCCCTGCCCGCGCAGCAGCGCCACGACCTCGGGAATGACCCGCAGCATCCCGGTGGCGGTCGCGGTACGGGCAGTGACGTCCTTCGCCGACACGTCGACCATGCGGGCCGCGCCGCGGTCGTCGACGTGGGTGAGCCGGGCGGCGGTCACCAGGGCACCGATCCGGCGGCCCGGGCCGCGGCCGCGTCCCCCCGGCCGGCTTCAGCCCGCGAGCCGAGGTCCGGGGAAGCCAGGTCCGGGGCATCGACGTCCGCAGTGTCCGCAACCGCCCAGGCCATGCCGGAGAGAATGGCCCTCAATCCGTCCGGGAGCAACAACGCCGGCAGCCGGCTGCCCGCCGACACCTCGGTAACCTCCTCAGGGATGATCAGCAGCGCCTGCGCTCCCGCCAGCGAGGTGAGCTGATGTGACCCCTGCCCGCCGGCCAGATGGGCGACGGTGGCGGGTTCCAGGCGCCCGCCGTCCCCGCTCCGCTCCAGCCCCACCCGCAGGAAGGACCTCTTCCCGAGCGGGGAACGCAGGTCGGATCCGACGGTCACGACAATCCTCGGGAGCCCGGTGCCGGCGAGACCGCGCATCCGTTGCAGGGCCGGGCGGACGAACAGCTCGAACGAGACGAGGGCGCTGACCGGGTTCCCCGGCAACGTGAAGACCGGCACACCGTCGACCAGGCCGAAACCCTGCGGCTTGCCCGGCTGCATCGCGACCCGGTCGAACCGGACGGTCCCGGTCCGCGCGAGCACCTCCTTGACGACGTCGTACGCCCCGACGCTGACGCCACCGGTCGTCACCACGGCATCCACGTCGGGAAGCACCCCGTGCAGGGCGGCGGCGAAGGCGTCCGGCTCGTCGGGCACCCCGGCCAGGCGGCGTACCACTGCGCCGGCCTCCCGTGCCGCGGCGGCGATGCCATGGCTGTTCGAGTCGACGATCTGCCCGGCGCCCAGCGGTGTACCGACCTCGACGAGCTCGGTCCCGGTGGACAGCACCGCCACCCGCGGCCGGGGATGCACCGGCGGGCGGGCCACGTTGACCGCGGCGAGCAGGCTGATCTGCGCGGACCCGATGATCGTCCCGGCGGGGAGCACCAGGGCGCCCGGGGCGACGTCCTCCCCCGTCCGGCGGATGTGCAGGCCACGGCGCGGCGCCCGCTGGACCGCGACGGTCTGGCAGCCACCGTCGGTCCACTCGAGCTGGACGACCGTATCCGCTCCCGGGGGCAGCGGGGCCCCGGTCATGATGCGTACCGCGGCGCCGGGGACCAGCGCGGCCGGCGAACCCGGACCCGCGGGGACGTCGCCGATGACCGGCAGGGAGACGGGAGTGGCCGCCGACGCCTCGGCCACGTCGGCGGCCCGGACGGCGTACCCGTCCATGGCCGAGTTGTCGAACCCGGGAAGCGCGACCGTCGCCCGGACGTCCGCGGCGAGCACGCATCCGTGCGCCTCGTCCAGCCTGGCCTGCCGAGCGCGGGTCGGCCGCACCGTCGCCAGGATCCGCTCGAGGTGTTCATCCACCGAAGTCATGGGCGCCCGTCCATTTCTCTGCCCTTCGATGCACCACCCGTCGCGCGCCGGGTCCGGCATCACCCAGGCTACGGCCGTCGAAGCCCGGGCACCTCTTACCCGCAGTTACCTTCGGGTACCTCCAGCGGTCGGGACGGGGCGCATCCGCTCCGGGCCTCCCGGTCCGAACGGCGTGCCGCGACCGCCGGGCGCTGGCCGGTTCCAGGAGCGTTCCGGTCCTTGCCGGAGTCGTCGCCGGAGCCGTCAAGGCCTACCCGAAGAGAAGCCAGCACATCCCAAGACCCTCAAGCGATGAAGCGGATAAATTTGAAAAATATGGATAAATTAGGATAATGCTGCCTTCGGGCCGCCGGACGCGACATACTCCTCGATCCACGGGTACAGCTCGGGGCCAAGGTCGGCGCGCTCGCACGCGAGCCGGATGACGGCCTTCAGGTAGTCCACCCGGTCGCCGGTGTCGTACCGCCGACCCGTGAAGATCACCCCGTGCACGGGCTCAGCGGCAGTGTCGCTGTCGGTGTCCCCCGCGGCACCGGCCGGTTCGACCGCCCGTAGCGCCAGGATCCGCAGGGCGTCGGTGAGCTGGATCTCCCCGCCCCGTCCCGGCTCGGTCCGCCGCAGGACATCGAAGATCGTCGGCGAGAGGATGTACCGCCCGATGATCGCCAGATTGCTCGGAGCCTGCGCGACCGGTGGCTTCTCGACCAGGTCACGGATCCGCACGATCCCGTACCGGTCGTCGGTACCGGTGCCGGTACCAGTGCCGATGGACTCCACCGTGGCGACGCCGTAGAGGGAGACCTGGTCCTCGGGCACCTCCATCAGGGCGATGACGCTGCCCCCGAAGCGGCGCTGCACGGCAAGCATCTCCTCGAGCAGCAGGTCCCGCTCGTCGATGAGATCGTCACCGAGGAGGACGGCGAACGGCTCGTTCCCCACGTGCGCCGCCGCGCAGAGCACGGCATGACCGAGCCCACGCGGCGACTGCTGGCGGACCGAGTGGACCTCGGCCAGTTCCGCCGACGCCCGGACCCGACGGAGACGAAGATCGTCGCCCTTCCGTTCGAGGGCCGCCTCGATGTCCGCCTCACGATCGAAATGATCCTCGATCGCCTTTTTCGTGCGGCTTGTGACAAGCAGGACATCACGCAGACCGGCGCGGGACGCCTCCTCGACGACGTATTCGATAGCCGGCCTGTCGACGACCGGCAGCATCTCCTTGGGGACGGCCTTCGTCGCCGGCAGGAAGCGGGTCCCCAGACCCGCGGCTGGAATTACCGCCTTCGTTACTGGCATAGCCGAAACCTTAGTCGGGTCCGTGGCCACGGGCACCGCCCACGGCCCCGGCACAGGCAATGCACAGCTCACGGCGGCCGCCGGTCCCGCCCGCCGCTCGCCCGGACGTGCGCCGCGGGTCCGAGAACGAGCCCGCGGCACCTCATGCCACCCGATCCACCACCGACAACACCCCTACCAGTAACTGGCAACACCTCTACCAACCGACAACATCACTACTAGTGACTATAAATACCACAATTTGTAACCTGAGAACCCTCCACCCAACATCACGCCCACGTTCACGTGTCGTATGCTGCGGCAACCCGCCCGCTGGCGGCCAACCTGCGGGAGGCTGTCAGTGTGCAGTGGAATGACCGGCCTCCGGATGATCTCAACGAAGAGCTCACCGTCGAGCTGACGATCCGTCCGCATCCCGGACCGGTGTCCGAACTCGGGAGTCGGCCAGCGGACCCGGGGCGTGCCCGCCCCCGTCACGGCGGTGTCGACCGAACCCCCGGCGGCCGCCCCGAGGCCGGCGAGGCCAAGGCTCGCCTGCGGGCCCGGCTGCTGATACAGCGCCGCGCATCCGCGGCCCTACGTCGGAGCTCGCTGTCCAGGTCGGATGCGTCCCGACTGGCCAACCGCATCCAGCGGCTGCCCGAGGTGGAGGCCGCGCGGTGCGTGGCGGCGTATGTGGGGCTGCCCGGCGAGCCGGACACCGCCGAGCTGCTTGATCGACTGCTGGCTCGCGGGGTGCGGGTGCTGTTGCCCGCCCTGCGCGCCGATCTCGATCTGGACTTCCGGGAGCACGTCGGAACACTGGTGCCTGGCGCGCTGGGTACCCGCGAACCACCGGCGGCGGCACCCCGCGGGGTTCTCGCCGAGGCCGACGTGGTGATCATCCCGGCGCTCGCGGTCGACCGGGCGGGCCGGCGTCTGGGGCACGGTGGGGGCTCCTATGACCGGGTGCTGGCCCGGGTGGGCGCCGACGTTCCGGTGATCGCCGTCCTGCACGACCAAGAGGTTCTGGATGAGGTCCCCACGGAGTCCCACGATCACAACGTAAAGATCATCATCACGCCGAGTCGTACGCTACGGTGCGAACCAACCGACGGCACCGGGGAACATCTCGGGCCCTCTACAAGCTAAAGTTGGCAGTCTCCACGTCAGAGTGCCAACTCCGGGAGGAGCACGTGCCTACCTACCAGTACCGCTGCACCGACTGCGGGCGTGACCTTGAGGTCGTACAGAGCTTCAGCGACGTATCACTGACGGAGTGCCCAGCCTGCGCCGGGCGACTTCGTAAAGTGTTCGGTTCGGTGGGCGTGGTGTTCAAGGGCAGCGGCTTCTACAAGAACGACAGCCGGTCCAACTCCTCCGGCGGGTCCGCGCAGCACCGTCCCAAGGACATCGGTGACGCCACGGCCACGAGCAGCGGCAGCGAGGCGACATCCGGAGGGAGCACCAACAGCTCCGCCAGCTCGGACTCGTCGTCCTCGACCTCGTCGGGCGGCACCGCCACGGCTTCCTCGACGACGTCGACTCCGGCCTCCAGCACCGCGGCGGCCTGACCAGCCGCTGGATCCGCCCAAGGCGTCCGGGCGTCTCGGCCTGGACGCCTTGGGCATGCCCGGGCACGGAGTACCCAGCTCCTCCCCGCCGCGGCTCACCCACCGACCCCCGGATGCGGTGACCGGGAGATGCCGGAGAGGGTTTCCAGATCTTGCGTCACACCATGGCCTTGGAAGCCATCTCTTCATGCCCGGCTACAGCCAGCTCAGAGTTCGGACTTACTCATCTAACGGAAGCCCTTCCGCCCCACTGGCGGCGATTTCTGGCCGCCCTGGACCGGCCGCGCCACCGGACGGCCCGGAGCCCTGGTGCCGGCCAGATCTGACCTGATGCGGTGACCTCGGCCGATGGCCGGGACGCCTACTGTTTGCGCCGCCGATAGTGCTCCACGATCCAGGCGTCTACCTCTCGCTTGCGCCAAACCCGGGTGCCTTTGGCACCGCTACCCATCGGCGCGTTGATGACCTGCAAGGGCGCCGGAAACCGGGAGTCCTTGCGTGTCCAGTAGTCCACCGCCTGGCGAGTGATCTTGAGTTGGAACGCGATGTCCCCGATGCCGACCAACTGCTCACCGTCGTCCACGCGGAACATCGTAACCACTTTGCTCTTCCTCAAGAACCTCGCTAGGGTCTAATTTGCTGAGCAGCAAATAGACGGAGGAGGAAACCATGCCCCCCACCCCTCGCCGCCTGGATGAGGTCCGGGCCCTGTTAGACCGGGACGAGGACTACGACGAAGATCCGGTCGGCGATCCACCGATCACGGTGCGCCGCTACCGGGCGTCGATACGGGCGGTTCTGGCCGCCCGGGTGCCGGAGCCCGGGATACTTGCTTCTGCCTGGTCCCAGCGGGAGACGGATGCCTTCCTGGCGGGAAGTCGAGCGACCCTGCGCCTAGTCGTCGAGATAATCGGGCACGCCTTGGCGGCGGCACCCAGTCGAGACGGCAGCGGCGGCGTAGATTGACCGGCGGCGAGCGGGCGGCCGAGCGGCCGGGTGGCCGCCCGCTCGGGTAGCATGCCGGCGGCCATCGGGAGTAATAAGCACACTCCGGGCAGCCCGCCGAACAACGGCCGGCCCTAACCCGTACCCGGCCGGAGTCCGATCCGGCATCCAATCCTGCAAACGATTCACCCGAAGCACTGTCGGGATCGCGACACCAGACCGCGACAGCAGACCGTATCCCGCGCCGGAACCTCGGTTGCGAACAATCTGCGCCACACGAGGGGAAGATCATGGGCGCTACAGAGCCGCGCGACGACGAGCTGTTCGACGACGAACGCGAGATCGGTTGGGGTGACGAGTCATTGTCCGAGGACGAGGACCCGGACATCGAACGGCTCCTCGCCGATCTTCCACCGCACCACGTCGACCGCTGATCCGGCGGCGAACCCACTCGTCACCACCAACCCCCGCCACCAGGGCGAGAAAGTGCACCACTCGGCACTTTCCAGGCGCAATTATGAGGCGCCGGGTGCGGTTTGCCCGGAATGATCCGTGCCGGGTACCCGTCCAGCGGGGCGGCATCTGCGCAGTTAGGCAGGACGTGGACGGGCAACCCGAACCTGTCCTGGAGGACCCGCGCCACTGATACCGCACGGGCGGAGAATTCTCACCCACGGTGATGATCGTGGTACCTGTCACCGCCGGGAGGAGCATCGGTTCGAATTCCAGTCAGCGGTTGGCGCCGCTATCTCACCGAATCCCAATCCGACGACCGGCACCGGCCCGGGTACCGTAGGGGGGTACCCGGACGGGAAGGCGCGATGGATGCACGGCTACACCAACACCAAGGACGATTACACCGCTCGGCTTCGCCGCATCGAAGGCCAGGTCCGGGGGCTACAGCGCATGATTGCCGAGGACAAGTACTGTATCGACATCCTCACCCAGGTCTCGGCGGCGACCCGGGCGTTGCAGTCGGTCGCCCTCGGGCTCCTCGAGGACCATCTGGCGCACTGCGTGACGCACGCCGCCGCCGAGGGCGGTCCGGTGGCCGACGAGAAGATCCGGGAGGCGTCGGCCGCGATCGCGCGGCTCGTTCGGTCCTGACTACGGCGGTTCTGGTGAAGGCGGTTCCGGTAAGACGACGGACATCGCTCTCGAGGTTCGTCGAGGTCCCGGGGTCGGGTGCTGCGCCGGTCATCCTCGCCTGTTCACCGTCACGGAATATGCCTCCTGGATCTCGCAGGTTACGCCAGATGCCGGCCCCGGACCGGGCCGTCCGGATGGCGTCGGCCGGGTAGCGTCGGCCGGGTGACGAGCGAGACCGACGGCACCGCGGTGCCCGCCGACGGTGCGGTCGACCGCACCGCGTCGGTGCAACGGATCTGGCTGGACGACCGGTCCTGGGCCGACGTCACGCGCGGATGGCTACGCGGCGCCGACCAGCTATACGAGACCCTGCATGCCGAGATCCCCTGGCGACAGGGAACCATGTGGCGTTACGAACGCCACGTCACCGAACCACGGATGAGCGCCTGGATCCCGCGGGGTCAGCCGGTCGCCTTTCCCGCCCTGCTCGACGCCTACCGGACCCTGCGGCGGACCTACGGCGTGGAGTTCGACGGCTTTGGCCTGTCGCTGTACCGGGACGGAGCCGACGGCGTCGCCTTCCACCGGGACCGCGAGATGCGCTGGCTCGACGACACGGTGATCGCCATCCTCACCCTCGGTGCCCGGCGACCGTTCCTGATCAAGTCCCGCCACCTGCCGCCCGGCCGACGGATCCTCGACGACCCGGAGGCATCCGGCGCTCGCGACCTCTCCCCGGCCGGCGGTGATCTGATCGTGCTGGGAGGTCGGGCCCAGGCCGACTGGCTGCACGCGGTGCCCAGGGTCCGGGAGCACGTCGCCGGACGCATCTCGGTCCAGTGGCGATGGACGTCCCGGACGGGCCGCCCGGAACAGGGCCCCGGTTACGGCGCCGCGCGCCACTTCTCGCGATAGCCGGCCGGGTCAGTCACAGGGCGGGTCGTAGCGCCGGTGACCGAGGTAGGTCCGCCACTGCTCCCGATTGATGCGGCCCTCGGCCCTGGCACAGATCTCGTCCTCGGCCGCGAGCAGGTCGAGCTGCCAGAGACGGACGGCGTCACCGGCCACGCCGGCGAGGACGCCCTCATGTCCCAGAGGTCCGAAGACCGTCGCCGTCGGCGCGGTGCCGACCGGCAGGGTGGCCCGCTGCACCGGCCGGGACGGTGAGCGCATGTCCCAGAGGGTCACCTGACCGGCCGGGGTACTGACAGCGAGGACCCGCCCGTCGGCGGAGAGCGCGATCGAACCGGCCTGGCCCGGTCGGCTCGCGATGGCGGTGAGGCGGTGCAGTCCCCGGGGGCTGTCCAGCCCATAGATCTCCGTCAACGAGCCGCCGTCGGAGGTACTCGCCACAGCGAGCCACCGGCCGTCCGGGCTGGCGAGGAGCTTGCGGACAGTGGCGGCCGCGGTCAGGTGGGCCCGGCGGCGCGGTTGCCCGGCAGCGGTCACATCCCAGACGGAGAGATGGCCTGCCCCCCCGACGGCGAGCGAGTCGCCGTCGGGCGTGAAGGCGAGGCTGGTGACCTCCGCCGGCTGGGGCAGTTCGGCGAGGGCGCGAGGATTCCGCGGGTGGCTGATGTCCCAGAGACGGACGACGCGATCGGCACCCGCCGAGGCCAGGGTCCGGCCATCCGCGCTCACCGCGACGCTCGCCACCGTACCCGTGTGTCCCCGCAACTCGGCGAGCAGACTCACTCGCTGACCGATTTTGATCGCCGACTGAAGGTCACCGTCGTCCGTGAGCCCGGGCTGGGCCAGCCGCCATAACCGGATCACCCGGTCCGTCCCCGCCGTCACCATGGTCGTGGACGCCCGCACCCCCATGGCTGGACCGGATGCGGGTACCAGCGCGACGGCGAGCAGGCCCTTCACCATTGCCGCCGGGGCGATCCCGGCCGCGAGGGGGCTGCGATCTCCCGTGGCTGCGGCCACCGCGGGCAGGTCGGTAACGTGACGCACCCGGCCAGGACCGATGATGCTCCACACCGACCCGCCGAAGTCACCGATGATAATTAGATATCGACCATCCGGGGTGATCAGCAGATCGCGGATCGCTCCCGTCGCCGGCCCGATCTGCCGGACGCTCGCATTGACCAGCGCCTCCGCCGCGGCCGAGGTCGGAGCCGTGCGGTAGGCCGAGACGGCGAGTTGACCGGCGAGATCCGGTTCCCGGTCGAGAAGGCGCATCGCGCCACGGGCCGCCTCGCGCGACGTGGCCGCCGCGCTGCGCTCCCGCAGCGTATCGACGATCACAACGGTCGGGAGGACGAGCACCGAGGCCGCCACGCCAATCGAGAGCACGCGTCGGAGCCACCCGCGGTCCAGGTGATCCCGCGGTGACGATGATGACGATAAGGCGGAGACGTTCCCGGTTTTCTCCTGGACGTGGCTTGCGCGCGCGCTCGCGGCCGCGGTGGGCTGTGGGGCAGGCGCACCGGCCACGGAGGCCGACGGACCGGGAGACGACGGACGCATCCGCGGCTCTGCTCCGGTACGGACGGCGCTGAGGGCGACCGCGGCGGCCGGCGGGACGGCCGTGATCTCCGCGGCCGGCCCGGCCCCACGCACCGCCCTGGTCTCGAGCACGGCCTCAGTCTCGGCCTCGAGCACGGCCTCGGCCTCGGTCTCGATCTCGGTCTCGATCTCGATCTCGGTCTCGGTCTCAAGCACGATCTCGAGGCCGTGTATGGCACCGATGGCAGGGGCAGCGAGGTCGCTCGTGCCTACGACCTCCGGTTTCGACTCGGACTCGGCCGCCCGCCTCGTCCGCACCGGGACCGGCGTCTCGATGACACCCGCCGGCAGGGCGAGACGCCGGGTGGGCTCGACCGCAGGCTCCGCCTCGCTGCTTCGTGTCGGATGGGCCACCAGCTGTTCGAGCAGTTCGGCCGCGGCCGGCCGGCGCTTCGGGTCCTTGCGCATCGCCGCCGCGACCAGCTCGCGCAGCTCCGGACTGAACACGGACAGGTCGGGTTCCGCGTAGACGGCCCGCTGCAGCAGGACCCGGGGCGTTCCGGCACCGAATGGCGGCCGGCCGGTCACGGCGAATAACAGCACGCTGCCCCAGGTAAAGACATCCGATGCGACGGTGGCGGTCTGTCCGAGAACCTGTTCGGGCGTTATGAACGCAAGTGTGCCGATACCGGACGGCGGTCCGCCCGGATTATTCATGCTTACCGCATTCATCGCTCGGAAGAGCCCGAAGTCAATCAGCCGCAGCCTCCGCTCGGAAAGAACCACATTGATAGGCTTCAGATCGCCGAGGAAAATTTCCGATTCGTGCAGTGCGGCCAGAGCCGTCGCCAGCCCGACGGCGAGCCGGTGGGTGTCCGGTCCGGACAACGCTCCGCCGTCGGCGACGGTTGCGGCGAGAGTCGGGGCGTCGATGAACTCCGCGACGACGTAGGGGGGGCGAGCGCCCGTGTCGAGGTCGAGGATGGCGGCGAGGCAGGACGGCGCCAACCGGCGGATGTTGTCGAGGTCGACGCGCAGGCGCCGACGGAACTCTGTGTCCCGCCCGAAGGGCGCGGTGATCGTCTTGACGAGGACCGGACGCGCCTCGCCGTTACGTGCAAGAAACACCGGTCCTGTCCTGGCGTCGACCAGCTTCCGTTCAACTGTATACGGACCGATAGCCTGGAGATCAGTCCCAGTGAGCCCAGGGAGGTTGCGCCGGGATATCGCCATATGACGAAACCTCCTACGACTACACAAACCGGCCGTGCCGGCACGGCGGCGGATCTGGTCGACAAATTCATGTTATCGGCGCGGGCCATGGGCCGGGCGCCCCCTTGTAGTGGTCGAGCAGCCGCACCCACGCCATCCCGCATAATGCTGGCGGGAGGCCGGATGCCCGCCGGCGGGCGCCGGCCGGCGCCGTGGACGATCAGGCGTTCGTCGGCCGAGCGAAGGGCTGCAACCGAGCGACGAGTCCGCGGACCTCGGCCCCGGCCGCCGCGAGGGTCTCCTCGGCGGAGCTGCGACCGCTGCCCTCCAACAGGACGTCCAACGCGATCAGCCGCTCCGCGATCTCCGTCATCAAATCAAAGTCGCGAACACGCTGGTGGACCAGCTCGGCCAGCCGCTCGTTCTTCTCGAACAGCTCGACGAAGACGCTGACCTTGGCCCGGAGCAACCAGGGGTCGAAAGGCTTCGCGATGTAGTCGACCGCGCCGACAGCGTAGCCGCGGAACGCGTGGTGCGGCTCGCGGTCGATCGCCGTCAGAAAGATGATCGGAGTGTCTCGGGTACGCCCCCGCTGCTTGATCCGGTGCGCTGTCTCGAAACCGTCCATCCCCGGCATCTGGACGTCCAGCAGGATCACCGCGAAGTCGTCCACCAGAAGACGCTTGAGAGCTTCCTCACCCGACGACGCCGTGACGAGATCCTGATCCAGCGAGGCGAGAATCGCCTCCAAGGCCATCAGGTTGTCCGCTCGATCGTCGACCAGCAGGATCTTGCTGCGGGGCCGTTCCGTGCTCGGCCCACCTTCGCCGTCGACGGAACCGCCGGTCCGCTCGGTCACCCGCCTGCCTCCTCCTTCGCGATCGCCCTACCGACCCGTGGTGGGCGTCGCCACCCCTCCACGATCACTGATCGCTCCCGACGGCATCTCACCGCCCCACCGATAGCCACCCGATGCGCACCATACGCGATCTGATCAATACAGATACGACCGCATCACCCCGAGGAGATGGTCCAGATCCACGGGCTTGGTGATGTAGTCGGTGGCCCCGGCGGTGATGCTCTTCTCCCGGTCTCCCGGCATGGCCTTGGCAGTCAGCACCAAGATCGGCAGATCCGCGAACGCCGGCATGTCACGGATCATCGAGGTCGTTTCATTGCCGTCCATGCCCGGCAACATCACATCCATCAGCACGAGGTGCACGGGCGGGGTGTCCTGCTGCAGCATACGGATCGCATCATGACCGTTGTCGGCGTAGAGGACCCGCATTCCGTACATCTCCAGCGCACTGGTGAGCGCGAAGACGTTGCGGACGTCGTCGTCGACGACCAGCACCGTGGCACCGACCAGGGGATCGGATCCTTCCGATCCCTCGGTCAGCGGGCGGCTGGCGGACTCGGTGGACTCGGTGGACTCGGTGGACTCGGTGAGGAACGGAGTCCCCACCGTGACGGGCTCGCTCGGCCGCCAGCCCGAGGTGAAGGCCGCCGAGCCCTCCGCCGGCCCGCCGGCCGCGGCGGACCAGTGGGCGCTGCCGATTCCACCCGTGCCCCCGTGCCCGGCGGTTCCCCCCGCGCCGGACCCGGAACGGGTCGGGGA
>NZ_CDWWEW010000108.1:0-13997 GCF_977966315.1 Frankia sp. CeRuru1 | reverse complement strand
CTCCGGCGCCATGCCCCCACCCGACCGGGACAGCACGACGACGAGGACGATCCCGCCGATCAGCGGCACGTAGCGGTCGAGCTCGGCCAGCCAGTCCCGCACCCATCCGCCGAAGACCGCGGCGACCAGGGCGGCGCCGGCCGCGACGGCCCAGGGAGCGTACCGGGCAGCGGCGCCGAGCCGGCGGCGCGGGCGCGGCACGCTGACGAGCGAGGCACCGGCGGCGAGGCCGAGCAGCCCGGCGAGGGCCGCCACGACGACCCGCAGCAACACGCCGAGCCGGGCGAGCAGGTCGCCGACCCAGCCGCCGAGCCGGGTCGCGAGCGCCCCGGCGGCCATCGTCGCCCCGGCGAACGCCCCGCTGACCCAGCCGACCCCGCCGACCACCGCGTAGGCGATGAGCATGATCGACGAGAACGGCGCGAAGGCGCCACCGCCGTAGTCGATGTTCCCGCGCTCCCCGTAGACGTAGAACGCGTAAAGCACCCCGCCGAATCCGGCGATGGCCGCCGACAGCGCGAAGGCGTAGAGCTTCGCGCCGACCACGCTGATGCCGAGCGCGGCGGCGGCCCGCTCGTTGGTCCGTACCGCGATCAGCCGCCGGCCCGCGCGCCCGCGCCGCAGGTTGGCGACGGCCAGCGCGACGAGGACGAAGGCGAGGACGGAGACGGTCGCGAACCCGCGGGGGTTGGCAACCTTGTCCAGCTCGATGCCGAGGAACGTCTGACGGCCGACGACCGTGCCCTCCGGGGAGGCCAGATCGCCGAACAGCGAACCGATGGAGTCCGCGCTCCTCGGCGCCGGGGAGTGGTAGCCGCGCTGGAACAGCAGAGCGTCGACGGCGGTGCCCAGGCCCAGGGTCACCACCGCGAACTGCAGGCCCCGGGTCCGCAGCGCCGGCAGGGCGAACAACAGTCCGACCGC
This sequence comes from Frankia sp. CeRuru1, assembly GCF_977966315.1. Taxonomy (NCBI): domain Bacteria; kingdom Bacillati; phylum Actinomycetota; class Actinomycetes; order Frankiales; family Frankiaceae; genus Frankia; species Frankia sp. CeRuru1. The sequence continues at coordinate 13,073 of NZ_CDWWEW010000108.1, read as the reverse complement.
GGCCGTGCCGGCGACCCCGACGAGCATGGCCGCTTCCAACGGCCAGCCGCGGGTCGCGACGAGCCGTCCGGCGATCAACGCCGCGATGCCGGAGAAGGCGAGCTGCGCCAGGGACAACTGCCCAGTGAACCCGACGAGCACGACGACGGACAGGATGACCAGCGCCCACAGGGCGTTCGCGTCGATCGCGTCGACCCAGTCGACCGGCAGCAGCCACCAGATCGCCGCCAGGGTGGCCGCCACGGTGACCGCGAGGGCGCGCGGATGCACCCGGCCGCTGCCGAGGGCAGGATGACGTTCGGCGAGGTGGCCGCGTTCGGGTATTCCCCGCCCGCGGATCGCGAGGTAGAAGACGATGACCGCCAGCGGCACGGCCCGGTCGGCCCCGCGCCACCAGGGGTGCTCGGCGACCAGCTGGAACTGGGTCTCCACCTCGACGACCCCGAGGGCGAGCCCGCCCGCCAGCACCATCGGGAAGGAGCGGAACCGCGCGACCAGCGCGACCGCCAGCGCCGGGACGATGAGCAGGAGCAGGTTCGCCGAGGACAACGGGTTCTGCAGCGGCGCGAGCAGGACCCCGCCGAGACCGGCCAGCGCGCTGCCGGCGCCCCAGGCCGCGGCGGCGACGGTGTCCGCCGACCAACCGAAGGTCGCGGCGGCCCGGAGGTTCTCCGCCGCCACCGTCGCGGCGAGGCCCACCGTGGTGAACCGGAACACCGCCCAGAGCCCCGCGACCAGCACGGCGACCACGGCCAGCCGGACGAACACGGACACGCCGACGGGCTCGTCGAACAGCGTGATCCTGCCGGTCGGCAGCACCGTCGGGGAGGTGCGCACGGCACCGGCGAACATCAGCGTCAGCGACGACTGCAAGATGATCAGCAGACCAAGCGTCGCCATCAGCCGCAGCAGCGAGGTCGCCTCGCGCAGCCGCCGCATCACCAGCAGGTGGAACACGACCCCGATGGCGGTCGTCGACAGCATGGCCAGCGGCGCCGCGAGGCCGAGCGGCAGCCCCCACCCCGCATGCAGCCCATGGAAGGCATAGGCCGCCCAGGCCAGCAGCGCGCCCTGGGCCAGGTTGAGCACACCGGCCCCACGGGCGATGACCACCACACCCGAGGCCACGAGGGCGTAGAGCGCGCCCGTGCCCAGGCTGAGCAGGGCGTAGCCCATGACGTCGTTCAACGGCGGCCCACCCTGCTCCGGGCACCGCGGAACGGCGCCTCGATCATCCCCTCAGTGGCCCCCCACCAATGGTCGCCGGCTCTCCTCGATCGCGATGAGCGGCGTGAGCCCACCGGAAAATCCGCAGCCAGGCCATTGATCACGTAATCATGGCAACCGAGGTGACGGTACGACCGGACAGACCGACAAGGCAATCAAACCAGCCACAACAGCCACCGAACCCCACAACAGCCACCGAATCCCATGAGAGCTACCGAACCTCGCAAAAGCCACCTAACCCCACGGATTGGCCAGGGGTGACGGAACGCGGACACACCGCGGAACGCCCGGGATGGCACCATCGGACGAACGCTCGATGGCGGACGAACGCTCGATGGCGGACGAACGCTCGATGGCGGACGAACACGGCTACAGGGGTGGAAACGGATGAGGGACCTGGTACCTGGCGCGAACGGGCCGTTGCCTCCCGGCCCTGTCTCGGTCCGGCTCGCCGGCCCCTTCGACGTCTGTGCGCTCGTCACCGGCGCGAACGGCAAGGTCGCCGCGGACAGCGACTTCGTGTTCTACAACCAGCCCAGAGCGCCGGGCGTGGCGCTCTCGGGCAGCGCGGTGACCGTCGATCCGGGCCGGCTGCGCCCGGGCGCCGAACGTGTCGTGATCGCCGCCAGCCCCGAGAACGGTACGACGCCCTTCGGACGGCTGCCAGCTCTCGCCGTCACCATCCATAATGATCATGATGCCCTCATCGCCCGCTTCGCGCCGCCGCCGTTGTCCCGCGAGACCGTGGTCACGCTGGTGGAGATCTACCGGCGCGGCACCGCGTGGAAGATCCGGGCGGTGGGGCAGGGGTACGCGGACGGCCTCGCCGGTCTCGCCCGGGACTTCGGAGTCGCCGTCGACGACGGCGGCAACGGCCAACACGACCAGGGCCAACGCCGTGCCCCGAGCCGGTATCCCGACTCCACGGGTCGGGGTACCGGGGAGGGCGGTCTGACCCTCGTGCTCGCGCGGGTCGTCACGCTCACCAATGCCGAGCGCGCCCGGGAGGGTCTCGCGCCGCTGACCGTCGACGACCGCCTGGCCGCCGCCGCGGAGGCGCACAGCGTGGACATGGCGACCCGTGGCTTCTTCGCGCACACCAGCCCGGAGGGACGCACGGTGTCCGACCGGGTGAGCGCCCTGGGCTACCGCTACGCCCAGGTCGCCGAGAACATCGCTGCCGGCCAGAACAGCGCGGACGAGGTGGTGACGGGATGGATGAACAGCCCCGGCCACCGGGCGAACATCCTCATCCCACAGCTGCGCCAAATCGGCGTCGGGCAGGCCACCGGCGGCGAATATGGTTTCTACTGGACGCAGGTCTTCGGTACCCTGCTCTGACCGTCGGCGCTCTGACCACTGGCACTCTGCCTGCCGGGTCGAACGGATCACGATTTTCCTGCGCCGGTCCCAAAGAACCGCCAGAACCGGTGACATCGCCGCCGCAGGCGAAAAACCTGCGCAACTCGGCTGCGCACGTTCCGCCGGAACCGATGGGAAAGACAACGTCACAAGTCTTCGCCCACGCCTGGAGAAGTCCGCGTCGAATCTCCGGACAACGGCGTTCGGCCATGCCCGCGAACCACTGATCTAGCGTCCTTCCTGGTTGAGTCAGCTTTCATCGACAAGCTCGACATGCGTTCCACAACCCAGGACAGGACTGGAGAATGCGTACAGAGGATCAACGGGACGGGACGGCGTCCCAACCCAGGAGATATTCGAACGGCCGTCATGCGCGGACTCGAGCACGTCGCCACCGGCTCGGCGGTCTGCTGCTCACCCTCACCGTGGCCCTGGTGACCGGGGCGTTGACCGGACCTGCCCGCGCGCAGACCCCGACGATCATCGAGGACGGCACCATCGGCACCGGGATCAACCAGGTCTCCTACACCGGGACGTGGACCCGGTGCACCGGGTGCATAGCCGGGCCCATCGACGACGGCTTCCGGTACTCGTCGACCTACGGCAGCGTCGCCACGTTCCAGTTCATCGGCACGCGGGTGAGTATCTTCGGGGTCAAGGGACCGTGGAGCGGCCAGGCCGCGATCAGCATCGACGGCAGCACCCCGGCGCTCGTCGACACCTTCGCCACGACCGCGGTCGCGAGCTCGATCTTCACCTCGGACAAACTCATCGCGGGCACCCACACAGTGCGGATCACCAACCTGCACGAGCGCAACCCCGCGTCCCGGGGCTACGACATCGCCTTCGACCGCGCCGAGTCGGTCGACGAACCGGCGCCGCCCCCGCCGACACCGCCGGTGCAAACGGCGCTGACCATCGAGGACACGACGATCGGCACCGCCACCAACCAGGTCTCCTACTCGGCGGGGTGGGCGAAGTGCAGCGGCTGCATTACCTCTCCGAACAACAGCTTCTACTACTCGGCGACCGCCGGTAGAGTTGCCACGATCCGCTTCAGCGGAACGCAGGTCAACCTCTACGGCGCCAAGGGCCCGATCGGGGGATTCAGCACGGTCCGCCTGGACGGCGGCCTGCCCACCAGCGTCGACACCTACTCGCCGAACGCGACCGTCACCCTGCTCTACAGCTCGGACAAGCTCGCCGCCGGCACGCACACCCTGACGCTGACGAACACCGGGCAGCGCAACACCTCCTCGAGGGGCAACAACGTCGGTTTCGACCGGGCGGAGATCACCACCGGAGCGAACCCGCCGCCGGCCCCGCCGTCCTACGCCGGGCCCCGCTCGGGCAAAGGGTGGCTGACCGGCACCTATCCCGACCCGGTGATGAACCAGCAGAACCTGGAGTCGTTCTGCACCTGGCGCGGCGCGCCCTGCGACTTCACCCTGCTTTACACCACCCGGAACAACTGGGGGAACGTCAGCCAGCCGGTGGACCTGCTGCGGACCTTCGCCACCTGGCCCGGCCGGTTGATCATCTCCATTCCACCCTTCCCGGAGAACATCGGCGCCAGCAACGAGACGTGCGCCACCGGGGCCTACGACGAGTACTGGAAAACCTTCGGCCGCGTCCTGAACGCCTACGGCCGGCAGAACTCCTACCTGCGGCTCGCCTGGGAGGGCAACGGCGACTGGTACGAGTGGTCCGCCACCAACCCCACGGCCTACGTCAACTGCTGGCGCCACGTCGCGGACGCCATCAACTCGACCGCGGAGCCGGATCCCACCCTGTGCTGGTGCCTCAACGCTCACTACTCGCAGAACCCGCCGAGCCACAACCCGATCGACATGTACCCGGGTGACGCCTGGGTGGACGGGGTCGGCCTCGACGCGTACGACCACTGGCCGCCGTCCCGGACGAAGGCCGAGTTCGACGCCCAGGCCAACGCCCCCGGTGGGCTGAACTACTGGTTCAACTTCGCCCGCGCGCACAACAAGCTCTTCGGCGTCGGCGAATGGGGGGTGGTGAGTGGCAGCGGAAACAACGGCGGCGGCGACAACGCCAATTACGTCCAGTGGATGTACGACTGGTTCGTGGCCCATGCCGGCAAGGGGCTGGCCTACGAGTACTACTTCAACAACTGCGACCCGAACAACGTCGGTTCGAACCTGTACCGACCGCTCAGCGCCGCGTGTCTCTACCTGAACCGGCAGGCGGGCGCCCGCTATAAACAGCTCTACTCCAGGCAGTAGGGTCCGGGGGTGATGCCGGGTGCCGCCCGCCGACGACGATCAGTGGGCGGCACTCCTCCCCCCGAGGAGGTCCTCAGCCGGGCCGCCGGTCACGGCAGGGACGTAGCTCGACCGATTCGTAGGCCGCCGGGATGTACCACGATTCGCGGCCGTCGTCCCACCGGACGATGAACGGTGGCCGGCCGCTCTCGCCGCGAATCTTGAGTATCACACCGTGGCGCTCGGTACGACCCGTTGCCGAGTTACGCACGACGAGGCGGTCCCCGACCCTGGCGTACATGATGTTTCCGGTGTACATCAAGATTCCCTCCCGCGGTCTGTTCGCGGCCCGTTCGCGGCCTGTTCCGGCATCAGTGCGCCGCCACTCCGTCGAACAGGTCGGTTTCCACGCCGGAACCCGAGCCCGGGCCCACCGTCCCCCGGGCCAGCACGAAGTTCTCGGTGGCCTTCGCTGACCGGCCGTTCCCGTCGACCAGGGCGAAGAAGAATCCGTCCACGGTCATCTGGCTGCGGTGGGCCCGCATCGCCGCGATCTTCGCGGCGAAGAAGCCCGGCGCCTCGATCGTCGTGGTGACCTTGGTATCGGGAACCGACAGCAGCATGTCCGAGGGCATCGTGATCCCCTCGGGGACCGTCTTCGCCAGGTCGGACCGCCAGATGCGGTCCACCGCGGACTCGACCGCGGAGTGGGGCAGCGCCGTCTCGTACAACTTCGAGACCTGCCAGGTCGGACCCGCGTCGGGAGCGAAGTCCGGATCAGCCGCGTCGGCGAAGGCCCGGGCGGTGACGTCGTGCGCCCTGATGTGATCGGGATGGCCGTAGTCCCCGATCGCGTCGTAGGTCACCATCACCTGCGGCCGGACCTCCCGCACGATCCGCACGAGCGCCTCGGACGCGTCGTCCATGTTCGCCCGCCAGAAGCAGCGCGGGTCGTCGTTCGCGGGGCTGTCCAACATGCCGCTGTCCCGCCAACGACCGGCGCCCCCGAGGAAGCGGTAGTCGCTGACACCGAGCTCGGCACACGCCCGTTCCAGCTCCCCGATCCGGTATCCGCCGAGCTGGTCCGCGCGGTCCGCCCGCAGGTTGGTCAGCTCGGGGAGCAGCACCTCGCCCATCTCGCCCAGCGTGCACGTGACAAGGACCACCTGGGTGTCGGGATCGGCGGCGTAGCGGGCCATCGTCGCCCCGGTCGCGATCGTCTCGTCGTCGGGATGAGCATGGACGAACACGATCCGACGGGCAGGCAGCGCACCGGAACCTTGAGTAACCGGCATAGCTTGACTGTAGGGGCGACCCACGGACGGCGCATCTCGACCATCGAACTGGTAACTTGCGGATATAGAGCCCGCAATCGCGCCGATCACCCATAAGAGATAAACAGCTCACAGATCGATGAATCGACGAAGGCGGGCAGAAAGAACAAAGATCTTCATCCAAGCATGGCCCGGGGAACGGGAAGGGCATGAGTGATGCACCCGCCAGACAGGACGTCCGATGGACTCGGGAGGCCATTCGCCGAGTCGAGGCCGACACCAACAGATCGGCGGACACCCACCTGTTCCCCCTGCACCTGTGGCCGGCGGAACGGGGCGTGGACATCTATCTGAAGGACGAGTCGACGCATCCCACCGGCTCGTTGAAGCACCGCCTGGCCCGGTCGCTGTTCCTCTACGGGCTGTGCAACGGCTGGATCCGGGAAGGGACGACGATCGTCGAGGCGTCCTCCGGGTCGACGGCGGTCTCGGAGGCCTACTTCGCCCGCATGCTCGGGCTCCCCTTCATCGCCGTCATGCCCGCCTCGACCAGCGCTCAGAAGATCGCCCTGATCGAACGTGAGCGGGGTCGCTGCCATCTGGTGGCGGACGCCACCACGGTGTACGCGGAGGCCAGGCGGCTGGCCGAGGCCACGAACGGTCACTACATGGACCAGTTCACCTACGCGGAACGAGCGACGGACTGGCGCGGCAACAACAACATCGCCGAATCGATCTTCAATCAGATGGCGTTGGAGCGCCATCCCATCCCCACCTGGATCGTCGTCGGCGCCGGCACCGGGGGCACCAGCGCCACGATCGGGCGTTATCTGCGGTACCGGCAGCACAACTGCGCGCTGTGCATCGTCGATCCCGAGGGCTCGGCGTTCCACCGCGCCTGGTCCACCGGCGACCCGCACGCCACCGGCGGGCACTCCCGCATCGAGGGCATCGGCCGCCCGCAGGTGGAGCCGAGCTTCCTCCCCGACGTCGTCGACCGGATGATCACCGTGCCCGACGCGGCGTCCGTCGCGGCCATGTTGTTCCTGGAGACGCTGACGGGCCGCCGGACGGGTGCCTCCACCGGGACGAACCTCTGGGGCGCGGTGCGGCTCGCCTGCGAACTGGTGTCCTCTGGTCACCGCGGCAGCGTGGTCACCCTGATCTGCGACGGCGGCGAACGGTACGCCGACACGTACTATTCCGGTTCCTGGCTCGACGCGGCCGGCCTCGACCCGCGGCCGTTCACCGAGATCCTGCGCCAAGCCGTGACCTCCACAACCTGGCCGGGCTGACACGGCCTGGCCGGGCTGACACAACCTGGCCGGGCTGACACGGCCCGGCCGGCGCGGTGGCGACCCACCGAAAGCGATGCTACGGTTCCCCCCATCACTAAATGCCACCGGCAAATTACCTACTGCGGTGATTTTATGCGGAACCTGTCGCAGGACCCGGCCGGACAACGACCGGCGGACTCCGAGCCTGCCCGGCACGGCGGGACGATTCTAATCGCCGAGGACGATGCCGCGTTGCTCGAGGTCGCCCGGCGGATCCTGAGCCGCAACGGCTACGAGGTGCTGGCGGCTTCCACCGCCCTCGGCGCGTGCTCGATCGCGATCGAGCACCGGGGCGACATCCACCTGCTGCTCACGGACGTCATCATGCCGCGCATGCAGGGCAGGGAACTCGCGAACCGCATCCGGGCCCAGCAACCCGGCATCCGGGTGCTCTACATGTCGGGCTACGCCGATCCCGTCCTCACCGCGCAGGGGAAGCTGGACCCGGGGGTATCGCTGTTGACCAAACCCTTCTCCGAACGCACCCTGCTGGACAAGGTCCGGCAGGTCCTCGATGTTCCCCGCTGACCGGCCGCGTACCCGGGGGACGCAGGGACGTTCAGGGAGAGACCGGCCGTCCGCGCAGGACGATGAGGTCCGGGGCGCCGAGCACCGCGACGTCGGCCCGCGGGTCGCTCGGATACACCACCAGATCGGCCCAGGCGCCCTCGGACAGGCCCGGATAACCGAGCCAGGAGCGGGCCCCCCAGGTCGCCGCGTCGAGCGCGGCCGCCGCCGGCAGCCCGGCCAGGCGGAGCTCGGCCACCTCCGCGGCGACCAGCCCGTGCGGGAGGCTTCCCCCGGCGTCGGTACCGACGAAGATCGGGATGCCGGCATCGTAGGCCGCCCGCACGGTGTCATGGCGCCGGGCGTGCAGGGCGCGCATGTGCCGGGCATAGGCGGGGAACTTCGCCTCGGCGCCCGCGGCGATGTCCTCGAAGGTCGAGATGTTCACCAGGGTCGGCACGATGGCGACCCCCCGCTCGGCGAACAGCGGGATCGTGTGCTCGGTGAGACCGGTGGCGTGCTCGATGCAGTCGATCCCCGCCTCGACGAGATCCGCGAGGGAGTCCTCGGCGAAGCAGTGGGCGGTGACTCGGGCTCCGGCGGCGTGCGCCGCGTCAATCGCGGCCTTCGCCACGTCCGCGGGCCAGCACGACGCCAGGTCGCCCAGCCCGCGGTCGATCCAGTCGCCGACGAGCTTCACCCACCCGTCGCCCCGGTCGGCCTGCGCGAGGACCTCGGCGACGAGGTCGGCCGGCTCGACCTCCGCCGCGTAGTTGCGGAGGTATCGCCGGGGCCGGGCGATGTGCCGGCCGGCCCGCACCAGCCGGGGCAGGTCGTCACGGGCGTCGATCCACCGGGTGTCGGCCGGGGAGCCGGCGTCGCGCAGCAGCAGCGCGCCCGCCGCCCGGTCGGTGATGATCTGCTGCTCGGTGGTGGGCCTGTCGACGGCGCCGTGCGCGGCGAGGCCGACATGGCAGTGAGCGTCGACGAGGCCGGGCAACACCCATCCGGAGACCGTCCGTACGTCCCGGGCCGCCGCACCGGTGGGGGCGGAGAAGGTGATCCGGCCGTCGACGACCCAGACCTCGTCACGGACATCCGTCGGACCGACCAGCACGCCGCCACGGATCCGCAGCGTCGGCACGCTCATATTCACGTCATATCCCTATCACCGTCATCCGGTCACCGTCGTCCGGTCACCGTCGTCCGGTCACCGTCGCGCCGGCACCAGGCCCGTGGCGAGGACGCGCCGCCTGATCGGGCCCCGGAAGCACTCAGACGTCGAGCTGCGACTCGACGGCGCGCAGCCGATGACGGGCCAGCGCGAGGTTCGCGCGCGGCTTGTCGAGCACCAGATAGAGGAACAGGCCACGGCCGGAATGGCTCTGCAACAACCGGATCAGGTGATACTGGCGACCCAGCGTGATCAGGATGTCCTCGATGGTGTCCTGAAGCCCGAGACTCTCCATCGTCCGAATCTTCGCCCGGATGACCTCGGTGTTTCCGGCCGCGGCGATCTCGAGATCGATCGCATGCGTGTTACCGGCCGTTCCGAGGGTCATTCCACTGGTGAAGTCGACGAGGGCAGCCCCAAGCGCCCCGCTTATCTCGAGCGATTCCTTCAGGGCAATGTCGACGCTGTTCATATCGCCTCCCGTGTGTTCGAGGTCGACGGCAGCTCCGACGCTGCCCCCGTTGTGCACTGGCGCCAGTTCACGCGAACCGCGCGTTGGCAGTGGTCCCCGCAACCAGTCGTCCCCCCGCAGCCAGTCCCCGTAGACCGGAAACCGCCCGATCTACGACCGCTCGCACAACTTTAAGCCCACCCGACCGGATCGCGTGCGGGTGGGCGGAAAAAATGGGCTCGGTGGACGGGCGGACCACACGCCGAACCAGAAAAAGAGATGGCGATTCGCTCGAAAAAACCCGGCCGCCACGCCGCGAAAGGTCCACCTCATCGAATATGTTGCACGAGATCCTGAAGATGACAGATCACGTGCCGGCGGAGGTCGGTCCGGCGAGGAGTCGGGTGCCGTCGGGAAGGTTGCCCGAGGCTTCGGCGTCGCGGAGGTACTCCCACAGGACCCGTTGCAACTCGACGGCGGCACGGGTCGGCTCGACGTCGCGGCGACGCGCCAGCCCGATGGTGCGTTGCAGCCCCGGGAGCACGAACGGGGTGACCCGCATGCCGAGCCGGTGGGCAACCGTGCTCGGAATCACCGCGCTGCCCAGACCCGCCGCGACGAAACCGAGCACGGCGTCCATCTCCCCGCCCTCGATCGCGAAAATCGGCTCGAATCCGGCCTCCCGGCAGGCCGTCACGGTGGCCTCCCGCAGGTCGTAGCCGCGGCGGAACATCACCATCGGGTGGTTGCGCAGATCGGCCACGGTTAGCGGGCGCCCGGCGACGATCGGTGGCTCGTCCAGCGACGAGACGAGGACCAGGCTCTCGCGGATCAGCGGCGAGGTCGCCAGTGCCGGGTCGCTGCTCTGCAGCGGAAGGATGATCAACGCCAGGTCCAGGCTGCCCGCGGCCAGATCGCGGACAAGGTCGCGTGATCCCCCCTCCTCGACCAGCAGGCGGATGCCCGGGTACCGCTGGTGGAACAGTCGCAGCACGTCGGGCAGGAAGCCGGTGCACAGGCTCGGGGTGGCACCGAGGCGCACCGTGCCGTGGCGCAGGTCGAGCAGCTCGGTGACCCGCTGGCGGGCGGTCTCGGTGTCGGTGAGGATGCGCCGGGCGAGCGGCAGGAGCGTCTCCCCCGCCGGGGTCAGGCTGATGTTCCCCCGCGCGCGGTTAAACAAAGGTGTGCCCAGCTCCTGCTCCAAGGCGCGGATCTGCTGGGACAGGGACGGCTGGGCGACATGCACCCGCTGGGCGGCCCGGGTGAAGTGCCGGGTCTCCGCGACGGCGACGAAATAGGCGAGCTGGTGGAGCTGCACGCCGCCAGCGTAGACGTCGATAGGACGGCACTATCGAGTCCAGGTTTATCATGTCTTGGACCACTGGAGGGAGTGCGCTCTAGGGTGCGCTCGTGGCTGTGACAACCCCGGCGCGATCGGCGTCCCCTGCGCCCACCCCGCGGCCCCCGCGATCTTCGTCCGTCCTGCGCAACCTGTGGCGGTCAACCATCGGCAAAAAGACCGTGATGGCCGTCACCGGGCTGCTGATGCTCCTGTTCCTGATCGCTCACATGCTCGGGAACCTGAAGATTTTCTTCGGCCCTGACGACTTCGACCAGTACGCCGGCTGGCTCCGGGCGATCGGCGAGCCGATCCTGCACGATACGTGGTACCTATGGATCCAACGCGTCGTGCTGGTGCTGGCCGTGGGCCTGCACGCGGTGTCCGCGTACCAGCTCAGCCGGCGTGACCTGCGGGCCCGGCCGACAAAGTACGTCCACCGCCAACGAGCCCGGGCCAGCTATGCCACGCATGTGATGCGCTACGGGGGAATCACCCTCGCGTTGTTCATCGTGTACCACATCCTCGATTTCACGACGCTGACCCTCAACCGACACGGGGTCGAAGGTGCCGCCTACGACAACGTCGTGTCGAGTTTCAGCGTGTGGTGGGTCACGCTCATCTACATCGCCGCCATGATTTCCCTCGGGCTCCACATCCAGCACGGCTTCTGGAGTGCGGCCCAGACGCTCGGTGTCAACAACCCGAAACGGGACCGAGTTTTCAAGGCCTCCGCCAATGCCCTCGCGGTTCTCCTCACGGTGGGATTCGTGATCGTCCCGGTGTCGGTTCTCGCCGGCCTGGTGGATTGACGGCACGGCACTGGGCCGACGGGTCACTGCACTGGTGGATTGAACAGCCGACGGCTCCGCGGCCGACATTGCGCGGCGCGGTGCCGGAAGCATGGGAAGGGCTGACATGTCGTTTTACAACCTCGGTGCCGACATCGCCGACACCGCGGCGCCGGACGTACCGATCGAGCAACGCTGGGACAAGCGACGCTTCACCGCCAAGCTGGTCAACCCGGCCAACCGGCGCCGCCACACCGTGATCGTCGTCGGCACGGGGCTCGCCGGTGGCGCCGCCGGCGCCACCCTCGCCGAGCAGGGCTACCGGGTCATCCAGTTCTGCTACCAGGACTCGCCGCGCCGGGCGCACTCCATCGCCGCCCAGGGCGGCATCAACGCGGCGAAGAACTACCGCAACGACGGCGACTCGGTCCACCGGCTGTTCTACGACACGGTGAAGGGCGGCGACTTCCGCTCCCGGGAGTCCAACGTCTACCGTCTCGCGCAGACGTCCACCCAGATCATCGACCAGTGCGTGGCGCAGGGTGTGCCCTTCGCCCGGGAGTACGGCGGCCTGCTCGACACCCGCTCGTTCGGCGGTGTGCAGGTCTCGCGGACCTTCTACGCCCGGGGCCAGACGGGTCAGCAGCTGCTGATCGGCGCCTACCAGGCGCTGTCCCGGCAGATCGACGCCGGCGGCGTGGAGATACACCCGCGCACCGAGATGCTCGACCTGATCGTCATCGACGGGCACGCCCGCGGCATCGTCGCCCGCGACCTGGTCACCGGCCAGGTCTCCACCTACCTCGCCGACGCCGTCGTGCTCGCCACCGGCGGGTACGGCAACGTGTTCTACCTGTCGACGAACGCCAAGAACTCCAATGCCAGCGCGATCTGGCGGGCGCACCGGCGCGGGGCGTACTTCGCCAACCCGTGCTACACCCAGATCCATCCGACCTGCATCCCCCGCTCCGGCGACTACCAGGGCAAGCTCACGCTGATGAGCGAGTCGCTGCGCAACGACGGCCGCATCTGGGTGCCGAAGAAGGCGGGCGACACCCGCTCGCCCGACACCATCCCGGAGAACGAGCGCGACTACTACCTCGAGCGGATCTACCCGGGGTTCGGCAACCTGGTCCCCCGTGACATCGCATCGCGGGCGGCGAAGTACCAGTGCGACGCCGGCCGCGGCGTAGGCCCGGGCGGACTCGGCGTCTACCTCGACTTCGCCGACGCCATCAAGCGGATGGGCGAGGACAAGGTCCGCGAGAAGTACGGCAACCTGTTCGAGATGTACGAGCGGATCACCGCCGAGGACCCGTACAAGGTGCCGATGCGGATCTACCCGGCCGTCCACTACACCATGGGTGGGCTGTGGGT
>NZ_CDWWEW010000107.1:3975-14496 GCF_977966315.1 Frankia sp. CeRuru1 | reverse complement strand
CCGGTCGGCCAGCGGGTGCGGGTACCCAAGACCGCGGAACTCGTCGCCAGCCAGCTGCGGCGGCGGATCATCCGCGGCGAGCTCAGCGAGGGTGACGCCCTACCGCCCGAACCCACGCTGATGGCGCAGTTCGGGGTCTCGCGCCCCACCCTGCGCGAGGCGTTCCGGGTGCTGGAGGCGGAGGCGCTAATCTTCGTGCGGCGCGGGGCCCACGGCGGCGCGCGGGTCCACACCCCGAGCCCCGAGGCCGCCGCGCGCTACGCCGGTCTCGTCCTCGAACACCGCGGCGCCGCCCTGGGCGACGTCCACCAGGCCTGTGCCGTCATCGAGCCGCCGTGCGCGGCGCTGCTCGCCGAACGGCGTGATCCCGCCGACGTCGCCCGGCTACGCCAGCTCCTCCACGAGGGTGACGAGGCCGCCGACCATCCCGTCGCGCTCGCCTCGGCCCAGGCCGCCTTTCACCTGGCCGTGGTGGAGCTGACCGGAAACAAGACACTGACCGTGATCACCGGGATGCTCCAGCATCTCGTGGAGCTCACGAACAGCCACGGCGGTCACCCCGGTGCCGACAACCGTCCGGAGGAGACCAGTCTCGCCGCGGTCGCCACCGATGACCGATCGTCCGCCCGTGCGACCCGCCGGATGCACGCCACGCTCATCGACCTCATCGAGGCCGGCGACACGCAGGGCGCCGCCGATCTCTGGCACCGGCACCTCGCCGCCCCCGACCACGCGATCCCCGGCGGTCCGGCCGACCGGTGCGTGCTGGACCTGCTCAGCTGAATCGAACTGCTGAATCAAACTGTGGAGGGTTGGTCACGGTTTCCAGGCCGCCGGCCGTGCTTAACCCTCCACATTTTCGGCGGATCGACGGACCGACGGATGGTGGGCGGCGGGCCACACCGTCCACTGGGTCACCGGCCTCGCCGGGCGCCATCCGGTGAAGCCACCGATCGGGACCGCCCGACTCACTGACAACCGGACCAAATCACCGCCCAGGCGGGCGTGCCAGGAGACGAGGAGCGCCTCGGACTCGAGGGTGACGGCGTTGGCGACGAGTCGGCCACGTCCGCCCAGCGCCGCCCAGCAGGCGTCGAGCAGCCCGGGGGTCGTAAGGCCGCCCCCGATGAAGACGGCATCCGCCGCCGGCAGCCCGGCCAGGGCCTCGGGCGCCCGGCCGGGCACGATCCGCAGCGCCGGCACGCCGAGAGCCGTGGCATTGCGCCGGATCCGGTCGGCGCGCTCCGCCCGCGGCTCGATCGCGATCGCACGACAGGTGCCATGGGTGCGCATCCACTCGATCGCGATGCTGCCCGAGCCCGATCCGACGTCCCACAGCAGTTCGCCCGGGACCGGTCCGAGCCGGGCCAGGGTCACCGCCCGGATCTCCCGCCTGGTGAGCTGACCGTCGTGCTCGAACGCGTCATCAGGCAAGCCCGGCGTCCGCGGGCGGTGCGGGGCGGACGGCGTGGGCACCGGCTCGACAGCGACGACGTTGAGGTCCGCCGGCTCGCGCAACGGCACCTGCGGCACGACCGACCCTTGCGGCACGACCGAGGCGGCCCCGCCCAGGTGCTCCACGGCGGCCCAGGCCCGGGCACCGGCCTCGACCCAGGCGGAGGCGGGGGCGCTCTGGCGCGCCTCGTCCGGCCCCCCGAGCCGGTCGAGAACCGTCAGCAGGCTCTCGCCGTACCCGCGCCCGACGAGCAGGGTGGCGAGCTCGACGGGCGTGGCCCGGTCGGAGCTGAGGACGAGCAGCCGTCGACGCGGCGCCAGTGCGGCCTGCACCTGCGCGAGGGGGCGCCCAACCGCGCTCACCACGTCGACGTCGTCCACGGCCCACCCGAGCCGCGCGCAAGCCAGGGAGAGCGACGAAGGATGGGGCAGGACCCGCACCCGGTGCGCTCCCAGCAGCCGGACCAGAGTGGTGCCGATCCCGAAGAACATCGGATCACCACTCGCGAGAACACAGAGCTCACCCCGCCCCGCCTGACCGCCGGTGCCGGCGTGCCCGGCCAGCAGGCGGGGCAGGGCCGGCAGCAGCGGGGACGGCCACGGCACCCGCCGGCCTCCGACGGGCTGGCCGTCGATCCTTTCGGGCACGAGGGCAAGCTGGCGATCGGCGCCGAACAGCACGGCCGCCCCGCGCACCACCTCACGGGCCGTCGGCGCCAGCCCCGCCCAGCCGTCGGCCCCAATACCTACCACGGTGACGCGCACAGCGGAGGGGATTGAGTCGGCACCGATGTCGGCGGAGCTCACCGGCCCGGGGGACCCGAATCTGGTGACGTCACCGGATCCGGGCGCGGTCGCCGACATGGCGGCAGTATCAGACACAACAGGCGAGCGTAGCGCGTCGGTCAGGAGGATCAAGAATAGCTGTGCGCCTCGTCCGGACAGACCTGGTCGGCGACCTCCGCCACCTGCCGCGCAACCGCGTCCCACCGCGTCGCGGCGGGTCGCGGCGGGTCGCGGCGGGTCGCGGGTATATCAGCCGCCGCCGGGCACGGAGGCCGCCGACGGCCAGGGGATGGAAAATCACCACCGTATCGGGTAGCAATTCCTGGTGAAATGCGATCCTCGACACGTTGCACGCCGGCTCCGCGATCGGTGTGGCCTTCGAAGTCCGGATCGCAGACGGACCCAGGAACAGGAAGAGCAGACATCTGTACGCCAGGATACCAGGAGCGCTCCGGGACCTGCGCATAGGATGGCCGGGTAAATTCTCACATGGCCCGATCGCGCCAGGACGTTTGAAGCCCAAACGCAGCATCGGGCACCATGGCGTTCATGCTTATTCACACGTGACCGACGACACGCACCCCCGGCCGGCATGGTCGTACCCTGAGAAGATGGAGACGTCGCACTCTCGACGGAGAGCGGACGGCTCCGCGACCCGACTCCTCGCCGGTTGCCTGAGCCCTACCCTTCCGTGTCCAGAAGAGATATTCCAAGTCGTTCTCGGCTCCAGCTTTCCGGGATTTTGTCCCACTCCGTACCGAGCGCTACCGGCTGGCCCTGACTTTGATCCGTGGCGGCCTTCTTCGTTGTCCGTCGACCCGTCGCCGAAACGGACGAAGGCGAACGCCCGGCGACGGACGCGGCTGTCGCCGACGCGTCGTTTCCTCATTGAATAGGACGCTGGGAGTTTGCATGCGCGATACGCGCGAAATCCAGGCACGATCGCCGCGCGGCACCGGTGCTGGGGCGAGCGAGGCGTGGCGTCTCCGGCTGGCCGGCCGATCGGAGGCGGCCCAGTGCGAGCTCCTGCTGGACCTGATAGCCGGCCGGGTCGCCGTGCTGACCGAGCGCAGCGGCGACGCGGCCATCCTCGGCCGGGAATCCTCCTGGCGTGGTCTCGGGGTGTACCGCGGCATCGCCGATCGGCTGCGGGACGAACTGTCCGCGGCGACGGGTCTGCGCCTGCCCGCCACGCTGTTGTTCGACCGGCCCTCCCCCGAGGCCCTCGCCGGCCATCTGCGCCGTGAGTTGCTGGGTATCGACGAGCCCGCCGCGACCACCGCCGTCCCCGCGGCCGTTCCCGCGGCCGTCGCCGTTCCCGCCACCGGCGAGGTCGGCTCGGAGCCGTTCCGGGGCCATGATCCCGTCGTCATCATCGGAATGGCCTGCCGGCTGCCCGGCGGCACCGACTCACCAGAAGCCCTGTGGGACCTGGTACGAGAGGGCCGGGATGCCGTCGGCGGCCTGCCCGACGACCGGGGCTGGGACCTCGACGCGCTCTACGATCCTGATCCCGATCAGCCTGGCACCGCCTACACCCGCCATGGCGGGTTCCTGCCCGGCATCGCGCTGTTCGACCCGGGATTCTTCGGTATCGGTCCGCGCGAGGCGCAGGCCGTGGACCCGCAGCAGCGGCTGATGCTGGAGATCTCCTGGGAGGTGCTGGAGCACGCGGGCCTCGACCCACGGTCGCTGCGGGGCAGCCGGACCGGCGTCTTCACCGGGGTGTCGCTGCAGGACTATGGCCCCGCCTGGCATGCGGCGCCCGCCGAAGCCCAGGGACAGCTGCTCACCGGCAACGCCTCCGGCGTGATCGCCGGCCGCGTCTCCTACACGCTCGGCCTGGAAGGGCCCGCGTTGACCATCGACACCCAGTGTTCCTCGTCCCTGGTGGCGGTGCATCTGGCCGGCCAGGCGCTGCGGGCCGGCGAATGCGACCTCGCTCTGGCCGGTGGGGTGACCGTGATGTCGACCCCAGGGATCCTGGTGGAGTTCAGCCGCAAGCGGGGCCTGGCGCCGGACGGGCGGTGCAAGGCGTTCTCCGCCGACGCCGACGGCACCGGCTGGGCCGACGGCGCGGGCGTGCTGCTGCTGGAACGGCTCTCCGATGCCCGCCGTAACGGCCATCACGTCCTCGCGGTCCTGCGTGGCACCGCGATCAACCAGGACGGCGCCAGCAACGGGATGACCGCGCCGAACGGCCTGTCCCAGCAGCGCCTGATCCGCCAGGCGCTGGCCAACGCGGGGCTGCGCGCCGCCGACGTCGACGCGGTGGAGGCGCACGGCACCGGCACGACGCTCGGTGACCCGATCGAGGCCCGGGCCGTCATCGCCACCTACGGCCAGGACCGAGCCACCTACGGCCAGGACCGTGCGGCGCGGCGGCCCGTCTACCTCGGGTCCCTGAAGTCGAACATCGGCCACACCCAGGCCGCCGCCGGCGTCGCCGGGATCATCAAGATGGTGCAGGCGATGCGGCACGGCGTCCTGCCGCGGACCCTGCACGTGCGCGAGGCGTCCCCGCACGTGGACTGGTCGGCGGGCGACGTCGCCCTGCTCACCGGGAACGTCCCCTGGCAGCGCCAGGATGGCCGGCCGCGACGGGCGGCGGTGTCAGCGTTCGGGGTAAGCGGCACCAACGCTCATGCCGTGCTCGAGGAAGCACCCCCCGGGCCGGGAACGGACGCCGTGGGTGCGGACCGCGCCGGGGAGAACCCGGCGAGCGCCCCGGTGCCTGTCGTCCTGTCCGGCCGCGGCGACGCGGCGCTACGTTCGGCGGCCGCCCGGCTCGGCACGCACCTGGAGCGCCATCCCGAGATCTCCCCCCTGGACGCGGGATACACCCTGGCGGGTCGCACCCACTTCGAGCACCGCGCCGTCGCCGTCGTCCGCGGATCGGCGGCGTGCAGCAGCGGCACGCACCTGGCCGGGACCGGGACCCTGACCGGGATCCTGGCTGCTCTGGCCGAGGCCCGCCCCACCGCCGGGCTGGTCCTGGGCACGGTCCGACCGGCGCTGAGCCGAAGCGGAACCGCTCGGGGCGCAACCGCCTTCCTGTTCACCGGGCAGGGTAGCCAACGCCCCGGGATGGGCCGCGAACTCCATGCGGCCTACCCGGCCTTCGCCGACGCCCTCGACGACGTCTGTGCCCACTTCGCGCCGCATCTCGAATACCCACTGCGCGACGTCATGTTCGCCCCCGCCGGTTCCCCGGGCGCGGCGGCGCTCGACCGCACCGAGTACACCCAGCCCGCGCTGTTCGCCTTCGAGACCGCGCTGTTCCGGCTCCTCGAATCCTGGGGTCTCGCCCCGGGGATCCTCGCCGGGCACTCCATCGGCGAGCTCACCGCCGCCCACGTCGCCGGAGTGTGGGCCCTCGACGACGCCTGCGCTCTCGTCGCGGCCCGCGGCCGGCTCATGCAGGCCTGCCGCGCCGGCGGAGCCATGACCGCCATCCGCGCCGGCGAGGCGGAGGTCGCCGAGTCCCTCGCCGGGCTCGCCGGGCGGGTCGAGATCGCCACCGTCAACGGCCCGAGCGCCACCGTCATCGCCGGCGACGCCGACCTCGTCGAGCGCGTCGCCGTCGGCTGGGCCGAACGCGGCCGCGCCATCAGGCGGCTGACGGTCAGCCACGCTTTTCACTCCCCGCACATGGACGACATGCTCGACCGGTTCCGAGCCGTCGCCGAGAAGATCATCTACTCCCCGCCGGCCATCCCCGTCGTCTCCACCCGGACCGGCGACCTCGGCCTCCAGGCCGGGCTCACCACCCCCGACCACTGGATACGCCACGTCCGCGAACCCGTCCGCTTCCTCGACGCCGCCCGTCGCCTGCACCGCGAAGGCGCCGTCGCCTACCTCGAACTCGGCCCCGACGCCGTCCTGACCGCGCTCCTGCCGGCCTGCCTAGCCGCCGACGCCCAGAGCACCGAGAGCACCGAGAGCACCCAGAGCACCGAGAGCACCCGGGACACCCAGAACACCCGCGACGCCCGCGACACGGTGGCCGCGGCGGCGTCCCGTGCCGGCCGCCCCGAACCCGACACCCTCCTCACTGCCCTGGCCGAACTGCACGTCCACGGCGTCGACGTCGACTGGCACGCCCTGTACCGAGGACGCGGCGCCCGGCACCGGGAGCTGCCCACCTACCCGTTCCAGCGCAGGCGCTACTGGCTCGACGGGACCACCGCCGTCCCCGCGCCCCGTAGCCCGACCGTCGGGACGGCCCGCGCGGCGGGCCCGGACAGCTGGTCCTACCGCACCGAGTGGCGGCCCCTGGACTCCGCGGACGTCACCACCGCCGTGACGGCCCAGGCCACCGCGGCGCCACCGCTGTCCGGCGTGTGGCCGGTGCTGACCCCGGCCGCCGGCGTTGACGAGGACATGCTCTCCCGCCTCTCCTGGATCATCGAACGCCTCGGCGGCACGGCCGTCACCCTCACCCTCACCGGCGACGACGCCGACCGCGCCCGGGTCGCGGCGCTGCTGTCGAACGCCGTACTGCTGTCGAACGCCATGCCGCCGCCCGACGCCATGCCGCCGTCGGGCGGCGGCCTCGCCGGGAAGAAGACGGTGCAGGCGGTACGCGGCGTCCTGTCCCTGCTCGCCCTCGACGACACGCCGCACCGCATCCATCCGGCACTGACCACCGGGCTCGCCCTCACCGTCCCGCTCATCCAGGCGCTGCACGACCTCGACGTGCCCGCACCGCTGTGGTGCGTCACCCGCGGCGCGGTCACCACCGGTCCCGACGACCCCGTCACCGCCCCGGACCAGGCCATGATGTGGGGACTCGGCCGCACCCTCGCTCTGGAGGACCCCGGCACCTGGGGCGGTCTGATCGACATCCCGACCGACCTCGACGATCAGACGCTGGCGTGGTTCGGCTCCGCCCTCACCGCCCCCGGTGGCGAGGACCAGCTCGCCGCCCGTGCCACCGGGCTGTTGGTACCCCGCCTCGTCAGGGCCGACACCGTCCTACCAGCCGACACCGTCCCACCAGCCGACACCGTCCCACCAGCGTGGCGGCCCCACGGCACGGTCCTGATCACCGGTGGCACCGGCGCCCTCGGCGCGCATGCCGCCCGCCGGCTCGCCCGCGACGGTGCGCGCCGGATCGTCCTCGTCAGCCGCCGTGGCCCCGCGGCTCCGGGGGCGGAGGAACTAGGCGCCGAACTCGCCGCCCTCGGCGCCGAGGCGATCATCGAGGCCTGCGACGTGGGAGAGCACGAACAGCTCGCCGCCCTGCTGCGGAGACTGGCCAAGGCGGGCCGGCCGGTGTCCGCCGTCGTACACGCGGCCGGTGTCATGGGACAGGTGACCGCCCTGCACAAACTCGATCTCGGGGAGTTCGCGGAGGTCGTGGCCGGGAAGGTCGCCGGCGCCGCCGGCCTCGACCGGCTACTCGACGGGATCGACGGGATCGACGGCACCAGGCTGGAGGCCTTCGTCCTGTTCTCGTCGGTGTCGGCGACCTGGGGCAGTAGCGGCCAGTCCGCCTACAGCGCGGGCAACGCCTACCTCGACGCCCTCGCCGCGCGGCGGCGCGCGCTCGGTCTCGCCGCCACCTCTGTCGCATTCGGCCCGTGGGCCGACGCCGGAATGGGCGCCGAGGCCACGTTCCGTGACTACCTGGGCCGCCGTGGCCTGACCCCGCTGCCCCCCGACGCAGCGGTCACCGCGCTCACCCGGGCGGTCGCGGGCGGGCAGGCCGCGCTCACCGTCGCCGACGTCGACTGGGAGCGCTTCCTCCCACCCTTCACCGCCGCCCGCCCCGGGCATTTCTTCGACGATCTATGGAGCCGGTCCACGACGGCCGGACCCGAGGGGGACGCCGAGCCGACCGGCACCGCCGCGCCCCCCGCCCGAGTGGACTACGGAACGCTGCCCGGGCCCGCCCGCGCCCGCGCGCTGTTCGACCTCGTGCGGGCGGAGGCCGCGGCCATCCTCGGGCACCCGTCGCCCGACGACGTGGACCCGCAGCGCCGCTTCCTCGAACTCGGCTTCGACTCACTGGCCTCGGTGCAGCCCAGCCGCCGACTGGCCGCCGCCACCGGCCTCACCCTGGCCACGCCCGTTGTCTTCGAGCATCCGACGGTCTGCGAGCTCACCCGCCATCTCGACGCCCTCGCCACCCTCGCCACCCTCGCCACCCAGCGGCACCCGGACATCGTGCCCGGCAGGCCCCCCGCGCGGGCCGGGACGCAGGTCGCGCCGATCGGCGTGCGCGAGCTGTACCGACAGGCGTGCACGGACGGCAAGTTCGCCGAGGGCGTCGGTGTCCTGCGGGCCGCCGCCCGGCTCAGGCCCGTCTTCCGCACCGTCGAGGCCTTCGGCGCGCCCGCCGCGCCGGTGAGACTCGCCTCGGGTCCGGCCCGGCCCACCATCGTCTGCCTGCCCTCGATGGTCGCCCCGTCGGGACCGCACAACTTCGCCCGCCTTGCCCTGCACCTGCATGGCCGGCGGGACGTGTACGCGCTGCCGCATCCCGGATTCGGCGACGGGGAGCTGCTTCCGGCCACCGCGGATCTCGTCGTTGACCTGCATGCCGAGACCATCGCCCGGGCGTTCGACGAGATCCCCGTCGTGCTCGCGGGTTACTCCTCGGGCGGCTGGCTGGCACATGCGATCGCGGCCCGGCTGGAGGCCCGCGGGATCCGCCCCGGGGCGGTGGTGCTGCTCGACACGTGGCTGCCCGGGGACCGCATCCCCGAGGGCGACATCCAGGAGGAGCTTCGCGGCGTCGCCCTCAACGACCAGGCCTTCGCGCTGATGACGGAGGCACAGGTCACCGCGCAGGGCGCCTACCTGGACCTGTTCGAGGGCTGGCGGCCGACCACCGTCGACGCGCCGGTCGTCCTCGTCCGGGCGATGGAGCGCATGCCCCAGCAGGCGGTCGCCGAGAACCCTGACGGGGAGGGCCAGGCCTGGGTGACCGACTGGGTGATGGAGCACGAAAGGCTCGACGCCGCCGGCAATCACCAGACGATGATGAACGAACACGCCGCCTCCACCGCCGCAGTCCTCCACCAGTGGCTTGCAGAACTGGGCCGGCCCACGGAACTGGAGCGGCGCTGATGCGGTGACCGGGCTACCCCCGGGGCCCTCGGGTCACCGCCCCCCGGATCACCGGCCCTCGGATCACCGGCCCTCGGGTCACAAGGCGGCCAGCGCCGGCCTGAGGACGCGTTCGTAGAAGTCGCAGAAGCCGCCCTGATCTGGACCGATCTGGAGCAGGGCGACCTCGGTGAACCCGGCGTCGGCGAACCGCCGGACCCCCGCGACGAACGGCTCCGGGTCGGGCCCGTGCGGGATCTTCGGGGCGAGGTCCTCCGTATGGAGGGTCTGGGAGTAGGCATCGAAGTTCACCGGGTTGGGGAGCTCGGCCTGCACCTTCCACCCCGCGGCACACCAGCGGAACTGCTCCCGCGCCAGCAGCAATGCCTTCTCGGCGTCGGCGCCGTAGCACACCGGCAGTTGCCCGACCCCGGGCCGGGCGTCGACGCCGGTGGCCCCACCGCTCCCACCGGCCGCACGGCTCCCACCGGCCGCCTGGAACAACCGCATCAGGCTCGGGTCCGGCTCGGCGGCGATCGCCAGGTCCGCCAGTTCACCGGCAATCCGGCAGCTCTCCGGCCCGGACACCGCCACCCCCAGGGGAATCGGCGCGTCCGGGAGGTCGAACAGCTTCGCCGGCTCGACGAACAGATACTCACCCCGGTAGGTGACATACCTGCCGGCCCACAGCTCCCGGATGATCTCGATAGCCTCGCGCAGCATCCGGTGCCGGACGTCCGCGCTCGGCCATCCCCGCCCGCCGTCGAAACAGTCCTGGTCAGCCCCCGCACCCGTAGCGGGACGGCGATCCGTCCGCCATCGGCCAGTTGCTCCACCCACGCCGGTGGGATGTCCCGTGCGCCGTAACGATGATCCGGTCGGACGGGGCACGCTCGGGTGCACCGAACTCGCCATCCACCGGAACACCAGTCGTACTCTCATGGTTCGATGCTCCGGCCGTGAATCGACGGGCACAGCACCTCGGCGGCGGTCTGGGCGGAGCTGAGCGTCGACGGTTTCAGCCATGAGATCATGACGGAGTGACCCAGGAACGTAGCGCGCAGGCCCCGTCCTTCAGGGCGGGGCTAGCGCATCAACGCCAGCGTGACAAGCACGCCTGCTATCCTGTCACTTATAGGGTCGAAGGTGGTGAAGCGGGCGTACCGCTACCGTTTCTACCCGACCCCGGAGCAGGCCGCCCAGCTCGCGCAGACGTTCGGCTGC
>NZ_CDWWEW010000107.1:0-3480 GCF_977966315.1 Frankia sp. CeRuru1 | reverse complement strand
GACCGGGGAGGATGTCAAGCTGTTCCCACTGCCAGCCGTCGAGCACGACGGCCCCGCCGTCCAGGTCGGGGAGGTCGAGTTCACCCGCGCCGAGCTCTTCGCGGCCGCGTCCGTCGTCGCCGGTCGGGTGGCCGGCGCGCCGGCGGTGGCCGTGCACGCCGAGGCGACGATGGCCACCGTCGTCTCGGTCGTCGGCTGCCTGCTCGCCGGGGTGCCGGCGGTACCCGTGCCGCCCGACTCCGGGCCGCGTGAACGCGGTCACATCCTGCGCGACTCGGGCACCGCCCTGCTGCTCGGCAGCCCCGCCTGGGACGACCTCACGATCCCCACCGTGCCGGTCGATCTCACCGCACGGTCGGGGGCTGCCGGGTCCGGGTCCACGTCCGGGTCCACGTCCGGATCCGGGTCCGGGTCCGGGTCCGGGGGAACCGGACCGGCGCTCATCCTCTACACCTCCGGGACGACCGGAGCCCCCAAGGGCGTGGTGCTGTCCGCCCCGGCCATCGCCGCCGATCTGGACGCCCTCGCCGACGCCTGGGCCTGGACGCCCGAGGACACGCTCGTGCACGGGCTGCCGCTGTTCCACGTCCACGGCCTGGTCCTGGGTGTGCTCGGGGCGCTGCGGGCCGGCAGCCGGTTGATCCACACCGTCCGCCCGACCCCGACGGCGTACGCGGCGGCCGGGGGGACCCTGTACTTCGGCGTGCCGACCGTGTGGTCCCGGGTCTGCGACGATCCGACCACCGCCCGCGCCCTGGCCTCGGCCCGGCTGCTCGTCTCGGGCAGTGCCCCCCTGCCGAGGCCGGTGATCGACCGGCTCGCCGGCCTCACCGGCCTCGCCCCGATCGAACGGTACGGGATGACCGAGACGTTGATCACCATCAGCGCCCGGGCGGACGGGGAGCGCCGGGCGGGCTGGGTCGGCACCACCCTGCCGGGAGTGCGGACCCGGCTCGTGGACGACGAGACGGGGGCCGAGCTGCCCGCGGACGGGGAGAGCATCGGCGAGCTGCAGGTCCGCGGTTCCACCCTGTTCGACGGGTACCTGGGGCGCCCGGAGGTCACCGCCGCGTCGTTCACCGCGGACGGCTGGTTCCGCACCGGCGACGCCGCGGTCGTCGCCCCGGACGGCCACCACCGAATCGTCGGGCGCCGATCCACTGACCTCATCAAGAGCGGCGGTTACCGGGTGGGCGCGGGCGAGGTCGAGGCCGTGCTGCTGGCCCACCCGGCCGTGCGCGAGGCCGCCGTCATCGGGCTGCCGGACGACGACCTCGGGCAGCGCATCGCCGCCTTCGTCGTCGCCCCCGGCCTGGCCGGTGCGGCGGGCGGGACACCGAGCGAGACGACGGCGAGCGAGGCGCTCATCGACTTCGTGGCGCGGGAGCTGTCCATCCACAAGCGGCCCCGGGAGATCCACCTGGTGGCCGAGCTCCCCCGCAACTCGATGGGCAAGATCCGCAAGTCCGCCCTGGCTCCCCCGGAAACGCCCTGAGGGCAGGTCACGGCGTCGAGGAGAGCGTGCTCGGGGCGCTCACCCCACCGGAGCGGGAGGCCCTGCGGTCCCTGCTCGCCCGCGCCCTGGCGGGCTGACCGGCCCGGCGGGGCTGGCGGGACCGGCCGGCAGGCCCGTGGCGAGGCCGCGGTAGAACGCGCTGGTCGCCATCAGCTCCTCGTGCGGGCCCTGCGCGACCACGCGGCCCTCGTTCAGCACGAGGATGAGATCCGCAGCCCGCACCGTGGAGATCCGGTGGGCAATGACCAGCAGTGCCCGCTCGGCGGCGATCCGGCGCATCGCGCGGGTGAGCGCCTGCTCGTTGACGCTGTCCAGCTGGGCCGTGGGCTCGTCCAGGAGCAACACCGCGGGCTGAGCGATCAGCGCGCGGGCGATCGCGACCCGCTGCCGTTCCCCGCCGGAGAGCAGCACACCATGATCACCAACCGGGGTCCGGAGCCGCTCGGGCAGCCGGTCGGTGAAGTCCCGCAGCCCCGCCGTGGCCAGGACCGCGGTGATCTGCTCCTCGGTCGCCTCCGGCGCCGCGTAGGTGATGTTGTCCCGCAGGCTGCCGTGCAGCACCGGGGTGTTCTGCTCGACCAGCCCGACCCACCCGCGGGCGGTCGCGCGGGGCATCGCGCGGACGTCGTGGCCGGCGAAGAGGATCATTCCGGCGTCCGGCTCGTAGAAGCGCTCGACGAGCTCCAGGATGGTGGACTTGCCGGCACCGGACGGCCCGACCAGCGCGACGTGCCCGCGGGACGGCACCGTGAACGACACCCCGCGCAGCACCGGCGTCTCCGCGTAGCCGAACCAGACGTCACGGAACTCGATCGACGGCACCTGCGGGTTCGGCGGCTCCCTGCGTGACAAGGACAAGAATGACACTCGTGACGAGGACGAGGATGACACTCGTGACGAGGACGAGGGTGACAACGGTGCCGGCGGGCGCGTCCCGCCGGGGGCCGCGGCCGCCACGGGGCGCAGCGAACCGTGCACGGGCTCGTCGTCGCCCTCCCGGGGCAGCGCGAACACCGCGTTGACCCGCGACAGCGCCCCCATCCCCCGCTGGATGGTCGCCGCCGCCTCGATGAGCTGCGACAACGGCATCACCAGGTAGGTGGCATACAGCAGGAAGGCGACCAGGCTGCCGAGCGAGGCCGAACCGCGCGCCACCAGGATCCCGCCGACCAGGAGCACGACCAGCACGCTTCCCTGCACCGCGAGCTGCATCGCGGGGGCGATGATCGAGTCCAGCTTCGCCATCCGGATGCCGGCCTGGTATGCGGCCGCGGCGTGGTCCCCGATGCGCGCGGCCTCCCGCCCCTCGGCGCGGTTCGCCCGCACGGTACGGATCGCGGTGAGGGCGCGCTCCAGGTCGGCGGTCATGCCGCCGACGCTGGCCTGCCCGCGTTCGGACACCGTCCTGATCCGGGACAGCGCGCCGAGTACCACGACCCCGGCCACCGCCACCACCCCGAGCACGAGCAGGAACAGCCAGGGGTTCAACCAGATCATCAGGGCGACGGCGCCGACGACGCCGATCACGCTGGTGACCAGGGAGGTGAAGCTGTACGCCACCGCCTCGCGCACCACGGTCGTGTCGGTATTCGCGCGGGAGATCAGATCCCCGATCCGCCGCGTGTCGAACACCCGCATGCGCAGCCGCAGCAGGTGGCCGATCAGGCTGGTGCGCAGGCCGAGCAGGACGCCCTGGCCGACGCGCTCGAGCAGGTAGTGCCCGGCGGTGTCGATCATCGCCTGGCCGACGAACAGACCCAGCAGCGCCCCGATGAGCCAGCCGGGAATACCCCCCGCCTGCGCAGCGTCGATCACCCGCATCACGAGCAGCGGTTGGAGCACCCCGACGGCGGTGCCGACCACGGTCAGCGCCGTGGCGATCGCCACCGCCCCGCGACGGCCGCGCAGCAGCGCCCAGAGTTCCACGACGCCCCGCAACGCGGGCCCCCGGGCAACTCCCTGGC
>NZ_CDWWEW010000106.1:0-14066 GCF_977966315.1 Frankia sp. CeRuru1 | reverse complement strand
GTCCCGCCGACCGCGATCACCCGGGAGCCTGACCGTGTTGCGCACCATGCTCACCGCCAAGATCCACCGCGCCACGGTCACCCAGGCCGATCTGCACTATGTGGGCTCCGTGACGATCGACGCGAACCTGCTGGCCGCCGCCGACCTGCTGCCCGGCGAGCAGGTCACGATCGTCGACATCAACAACGGCGCCCGGCTGGAGACGTACGCCATCGCGGGACCGGCGGGAAGCGGGATCATCGGTATCAACGGTGCCGCGGCGCGCCTGGTCCAGCCGGGCGATCTGGTGATCATCATTGCGTACGGGCTCATGGACGACGCCGAGGCACGCCGGCACGTCCCGAAGGTGCTGTTCGTCGACGCGGCAAACCGGATCATCGGGCACGGCGACGACCCGGCCGAACCGCTCCCCGGCGACCCGTCGAGCCTGCGTGGCGACATCCCGGTCGACATCCCGGTACCTGCGGCCGCGGCGGCGGTCCGATCGGCCGTGGCTACGCAGTGACCGTGCTACCTTGCCGGCTCGGCGCGCCCCGCCCGGGATGGCTGCGCGCCGCGGACGTCGTCGTCATCGGTTCGGGCATCGCCGGGCTCACGACGGTCCTGCACCTGCGCCGGGCGCTGCCCGCCGCCCGGGTGCTGCTGGTGACCAAGGCACGCCTCGACGCCGGGTCGACCCGGTGGGCGCAGGGTGGGATCGCCGCCGCGCTCGCCGCGGAGGACTCGCCCGAAGATCATCTCTTCGACACCCTGGTCGCCGGCGTCGGGCTGTGCGACGAGGACGCAGCCCGAGTACTGGTCCGCGACGGACCGGCGCGGGTACGTGAGCTCGCCGAGCTCGGCGCCCGGTTCGATCGGACCACCGACGGCTCGTTCGCCCTCACCCGGGAGGGCGGCCATCTACGCAACCGCATCATCCATGCGGGTGGGGACGCCACCGGCCTGGAGGTGGAACGCGCCCTGATCACCGCCGTCCGGGCGGATGAGAGCGTCGAGGTCATCGAACACGCACTGGTCCTCGACCTGCTGCTCGACTCCGACGGTCGGGCCGCCGGCGCCACCCTGCACGTGCTGGGGGAGGGCAGCCGGGACGGCGTCGGCGCGGTGACGGCGGGCGCGGTGGTCCTGGCGACCGGCGGGATGGGGCAGATCTTCGCGTCGACGACCAATCCCGGCGTCTCCACCGGGGACGGGGTGGCGCTGGCTCTGCGCGCGGGCGCCGTCGTCGCGGACCTGGAGTTCGTCCAGTTCCACCCGACCGCCCTGTGGCTGCCCCCGTCCAGGCCGGGCGCCGTCGCCGAACTGCTCGGGGGCCAGCAGCCGCTGGTCAGCGAGGCCATGCGGGGGGAGGGTGCCGTTCTCGTCGACGCGGCCGGCGAGCGGGTGATGGCGGGCGTCCACCGGCTGGCCGACCTCGCGCCGCGCGACGTCGTCGCCAAGCAGATGTCGCGGGTCATGGCGGCCCAGGGGGTCGATCACCTGTTCCTGGACGCCCGGAGGCTGGGCGCGGCGACCATCGAGCGGCGGTTCCCCTCGATCACCGCGCGCTGCCGGTCCGCCGGCATCGATCCGGTCGCCAGGCCGATCCCCGTCGCGCCGGCCGCCCACTACGCCAGCGGCGGAGTGCGCACGGACCTGTGGGGCCGCACGAGCGTGGCCGGCCTGTACGCCTGCGGGGAGGTGGCCTGCACAGGGGTGCACGGCGCCAACCGGCTCGCGTCGAACAGCCTGCTGGAGGGGCTGGTCTTCGCCGCGCGCATCGCGGAGCACCTGGCCGGCACCGCGCCCGGCGGCCGGCACGGCGGCCAGCGCGGCGCCGCCATCCCCGCCGCGCCGGTGGTCGGTCGCGGCAGTGGTCTGACCGACCCCGCCGAACGCGCGGAGCTCGCGCGCGCGATGACCGACGGTGCCGGGGTGCTGCGCAGCGCGGACAGCCTGCGGGCGACGGCGAAGGTACTGGCCGGTCTCGGGGACCTGCGGGTCAGCGGGGCGACGGTCACGGCCGGGCCGCCGGCCTGGGAGATGACCAACCTGCGCACGGTTGCGACGGCCCTCGCCGCCGCCGCCGCCATCCGGACGGAGACCCGCGGGTCCCATTGGCGGGAGGACTTCGGTGAGCGGGACGACGAACACTGGCTCGGCCGGATCCTCACCCGGCTCGATCCAGAAGGGGAACTGATCGTGGACGTCGAGCCCATGCGCGGCTCGCGGTGAGCGGTTCCGGTTCCGCCGGCGTGCCCGGCGGACGGCTCTCGCCCGCCACCCGCAGTGCCCTCGCCTCGGCCGGCCTCGACCCGGACGGGGTGGTGGCCCTGGTCGGCCGCGCGCTCGTGGAGGACCTCCCGGTCTGGGAGGAGAACGAGGTGACCGGCCAGATCGGCGCGGTCGACGCGACCTCCGAGGCGACGGTCGACCCCGCCCTCGTCGGGCACGGCGCCATCGTCTCGCGGGCCGCGGGCGTCGTCGCCGGCCTGCCGGTCGCCGCCGCCGTCTTCGAAAGCCTGCTCGGGCCGGCCGCGACCGTCACCCTGACCGCTCGCGACGGCGACCCTGTCCCGCCGGGCACCACGGTGGCCTACGTCAACGGGCCGGTCCGCGGCCTGCTCACCGCCGAACGCACCGCGCTGAACCTGCTGTGCCACCTGTCCGGGATCGCCACCCTGACGCGGGCCTGGGTCGACGCGGTCACCGGCACCGGTGCGGTGATCCGCGACACCCGCAAGACGCTACCCGGCCTGCGCGCGCTGGAGAAGTACGCGGTGCGCTGCGGGGGCGGGGTGAACCACCGCATGTCGCTGACGGACGCAGCCCTGATCAAGGACAACCACGTGGTCGCGGCGGGTGGCGTGGCGGCGGCGTTCGCCGCGGTGCAGGCCCGGTTCCCCGGGCTGCCCGTCGAGGTCGAATGCGACACCGTCGACCAGGTCGCGGAGGCCGTCGATGCCGGATGTGATCTCATCCTCTGCGACAATATGTCGCTGGCGGACCTGCGGGCCGCGGTCCAGCTCACCCGTCCGGCCGGGGTGCGGCTCGAGGCGAGCGGCGGCCTGACCCTGCGAACGGCGGCGGCGGTGGCAGCCGTCGGCGTCGACTATCTCGCCGTCGGCGCCCTGACCCATTCGGCGCCCGCTCTCGACCTCGGCCTCGATCTCGCCCTGGATCCCGATCATCGCCCGGGATCGGCCACCGCGGGCCCACCGATCGAGGGTCTGATCGTGGAGGAATCCTGATGCTGCTCGCCATCGACGTCGGTAACACCAACACCGTCGTCGGCGTGTTCGAGGGTGAACACCTCGCCGACTCCTGGCGGGTGCGCACCGACCCGCAGGCGACCGCGGACGAACTGGTGCTGCTCTACCACGGCCTGCTCGGCGAGTACAAGGTCACCGGTGTCTCGATCTGCTCGACCGTTCCCGCCGCGCTTCGAGCCCTGCGCCGGATGGTGGTCCGGGCCTTTCACGACATTCCGGTCGTCATCGTCGAACCGGGGACGCGGACCGGGGTTCCCATCCTCATCGACAATCCGAAGGAAGCCGGCGCGGACCGCATCATGAACACGCTCGCCGCGCACCACCTCTACGGCGGGCCGGCGATCGTCGTCGACTTCGGCACCTCGACGAACCTGGACATCGTCTCGGCACGCGGCGAGTTCATCGGCGGAATCTTCGCACCGGGCATCGAGATCGCGCTGGACGCACTCGCGTCCCGGGCGGCCCAGCTCCGTAAGGTGGAACTGGTCGCGCCACGTTCCGTCATCGGCAAGAGCACGGTCGAGGCACTCCAGTCCGGCATGATCTACGGCGTCGCCGGTCAGGTGGACGGCCTGGTACGCCGCATCCGGGCCGAGCTCGGGACGGATGCGGTGACGATCGCCACCGGGGGTCTCGCGTCCGTGGTCATCAAGGAAAGTGAGACCCTTGACCGCCACGAGCCCCATCTGACACTCATCGGCCTGCGTCTCGTCTTCGAGAAGAATATCTGATCCGATCCCGACCGGGCTCGTTCAGGCTCGTTCGGGCTGCATTACGGCGACCAGGATAATTACGACGATCGCGCATCTCCGGGGCTGCGACCGGTCCAGCGGATTAGGCAACCGACTCTGCCGAGCGACAGCCGCCGGGTTCGACGGACCGTCCTCCCGCGACTCGGTTACGATTCCGTGCCATGCGGGACCGAAGCTCGGGAACACAGCCCGGCGTATCGTCACATCCCGGCAGCGGATACTTCACTCATCCCTTTCTTGTCACCGCGATGGCAGCATTCCTGTTCGCCGCGGTTCCGATTACGTACGGTTGGGGTGATCCGGCTTCGGCCGGTCCGCAGCCCCGTACCCTGGCCGTGCTGGGCGACTCCTACTCCTCGGGGGAGGGCAATCCTCCCTTCGACTCGCTGGCCCCCCAGTGCCGGCGGAGCGGCCAGGCCTGGCCACGGCTGCTGGGCGGTATGGGATCGGGGGTCACCGTCTCGCTGTTCGCCGCGTGTTCCGGAGCCACCACCGGCGCCCTACACGAGTCGTTCAAGGGCGAGAAACCCCAGCTGGCCCAGCTACGTGCACTGGGCCGGGCCCCAGACGTCGTCACCATCACCATCGGCGGCAACGATGCCGGATTCGGCAGGGTCATCTTCAGTTGTTATGCGTGGAGATGCTTCTGGGATGGCAATGACCGCCGCGAGCGCGATCTTGTCACCAAGGAACTTCCGGGTGTCCTGAGCGCCAACTACGCGGCGGTGAAGGCCGCCGCCCCGCATTCGCGGATCATCGTGGTCGGCTATCCCTACATATTTCCGGGCAACCAGCTCAACAACATCTGTACCTGGCTGACCAACAGGGAACGTCGACAGCTGACGAGGCTGAACAGACAGCTCGACCAGGTCATCAGAAAATCCGCGTCGGATGCGGGAGTGGAGTTCGTCTCGACGGATCGGGCGCTACGCGGTCACGAAATCTGCACACCGGACCCGTGGGTGGCTCCGGTCAATCTGTTCGGACCGACACGTGATCTGAGCGCGCACCCCACTATGCACGGGCAGCAGGCCATCGCCGAGGCCGTCCAGCGCCATCTCGCCACGGACAGCTGGTGACGCGGGCCGACCAGCCCGGCAACCGCGCGATGTCGACCCACCCCACGATGCCGGCCCGATGACTCGTGGGCATAGCACTGATGGCGGCTCCAGTTGACGCCAGACATGAAGTTAGGCTTACTTAAAGTCATGCTCATGCTCACGCCACCCTGCGGGAGATCCTGCACCCTGGCACAGCTACGCCCGGCCCAGCCGCGGCACACCTCCCGGTCCCGGCAGTGAAGCGGTCGGTGAACGAACGCCGCACCGGCTCGGCGGCGTCCCCGGCGGCGCCTTCCAGGGAAGTAGTCCCCGAGGGGACGGCGCCGGAACTCTCCGGGGGTACCGTCCAGTGCGCCGAACCGCCGTTCGAGGCAAGCCTGCGGGACCTCGCCGAGGTGCTGGAGCCGCGCGGTGTGCAGTTCGGGATGCCGGACGGCCCGGGCTGGGCCGACTGTGCCTTCCTGACCGGACCAGCAGGCGTGGCCGAGGCGCTGGCCCGGGTGGGCGCCGCGCACGGCGCCAGCCCGGAGGTCGCCGCGAGCTACCTGGCGAACTGGTACTCGGCGAACGTCGCCGCCCCGGCCATCGCCTGTTTCGTCCTCCTGCACCGGGTGCCGGCCCTGACCCCGGCAACGATGTCCCTACGCGCCCTCGACGGCGGCTGGTTCGACCAGACCGCGTTCCACCGGCCGGCCATGACCGTCCTGGCGGATGACCCGATCGCGGGGGGCGTCACCGCCGGAGACGGGGTGAATGCCCGGATCGGCGTGGTCGGGGACGTGGTCGGGGACGTCGCCGCGTTGCGCAGTCGCCTGGTCGAGGAGGTGCTCGCGCATCTCCAACCGTTCGTCGAGGAGCTGCGGGGACGGGTCCGGCTCGGCCTTCCGGCGCTGTGGGGGGCGGTGGCCGCGCAGTGCGCCCGCGCCTTCCTGCTGACCGAGCGCGCGACCGGCGATCCCCACCTCGGCCGAGTGGAGGCCGACGCCTTCTTCTCCCGGGCTACTCCCACCATGCGGGCCCGGCCCCGTTGGCACGAGTTCGTCCACCACGGCCGGCGGTACACCGGCATACGCCGTGGGTCGTGCTGCCTGGCCTACCGGCTTGGTGACGACTACTGCACCTCGTGTCCCTTTACCGGTGACCAGGATCGCGAGGAACGGCTGCGCGCCTGGGTCGACACGCAGGGCAACGGAGGACTTGCGGTCTGAGAATCACCCGAAGCACAGCCCGAGTATGCGCACGTAAAGTAGTTACTCACAAGATGCAAGCAAGATCTGTCGCTGAAACTCCCCAGGGCTGCGACAATGAGTAACATTGACAACGCAAAACGATATACATGTGAGTTGAATCACAACGAGATGCACCTCCTCATCCACTACCGTCGGTAGCATCGGTGAGGAGGCTCACCGAGGTGGGACGCACCGCTTGGCGCGTACCGCCGCACCGTACGCCCGACCGGAGACGTCGCGAAGCGGGCGGCGTCGTTCTGCTCTTGGCGGAACGACGTGACGGAGTCATGGCTGGTCGGCCACGGTTGCCTTAGACGTCTCCGCTGGTCGGACCGGTACTTGCGCCGGTCCGCCGCCCACGACGATGTGGACGGTGCCGGCGGGTAGGTTTCTGTTCGATGCGTGAGGACATGCCTCGGCGGAGCTAGCATGCGGATACCGGCTGTCGTGTGGTCGGTCGCAGCTCGAAGGAGCGCACATGTTCGAGAGATTCACCGACCGGGCACGTCGGGTCGTCGTCCTGGCCCAAGAAGAGGCCAGGATGCTCAACCACAACTACATCGGGACCGAGCACATCCTGCTCGGCCTGATCCACGAGGGCGAGGGCGTCGCCGCCAAGGCCCTCGAGTCCCTCGGCATCTCCCTTGAGGGTGTGCGGTCACAGGTCGAAGAGATCATCGGCCAGGGGCAGCAGGCACCGAGCGGGCACATCCCGTTCACGCCGCGCGCGAAGAAGGTCCTGGAGCTGTCGCTTCGGGAGGCGCTGCAGCTCGGTCACAACTACATCGGCACCGAGCACATCCTGTTGGGCCTGATCCGCGAGGGCGAGGGCGTCGCCGCTCAGGTGCTCGTCAAGCTGGGTGCGGACCTCAACCGGGTGCGCCAGCAGGTCATCCAGCTGCTGTCCGGTTACCAGGGCAAGGGCGAGACCGCCACGTCCGGCGCGCCCGCCGAGGGGACCCCGTCCACCTCCCTGGTGCTGGACCAGTTCGGCCGCAACCTCACCGCGGCGGCGCGCGAGTCCAAGCTCGACCCGGTCATCGGGCGCGAGAAGGAGATCGAGCGCGTCATGCAGGTGCTGTCACGCCGGACCAAGAACAACCCGGTCCTGATCGGTGAACCCGGCGTCGGCAAGACCGCCGTGGTCGAGGGACTGGCGCAGGCGATCATCAAGGGCGAGGTGCCCGAGACCCTGAAGGACAAGCAGCTCTACACCCTCGACCTCGGCGCTCTGGTCGCCGGTTCCCGCTACCGCGGTGACTTCGAGGAGCGGCTGAAGAAGGTCCTCAAGGAGATCCGGACCCGCGGCGACATCATCCTGTTCATCGACGAGCTGCACACACTGGTCGGCGCGGGCGCGGCCGAGGGTGCCATCGACGCGGCGTCGATCCTCAAGCCCATGCTCGCCCGCGGTGAGCTGCAGACCATCGGCGCGACTACGCTCGACGAGTACCGCAAGCACTTGGAGAAGGACGCCGCTCTCGAGCGGCGGTTCCAGCCGATCCAGGTCGCGGAGCCGTCAGTGGCGCACACGATCGAGATCCTCAAGGGGCTGCGGGACCGGTACGAGGCTCATCACCGGGTATCGATCACCGATGCCGCGCTGGTGGCGGCCGCCTCCCTGGCCGACCGTTACATCTCCGACCGGTTCCTGCCCGACAAGGCGATCGACCTGATCGACGAGGCGGGTTCGCGGATGCGCATCCGTCGGATGACCGCTCCGCCGGACCTGCGCGAGTTCGACGAGCGCATCGCCACCGTCCGCCGGGACAAGGAGTCCGCGATCGACGCGCAGGACTTCGAGAAGGCCGCGTCCCTGCGGGACAAGGAGAAGACCCTCCTCTCCGAGAAGGCGAAGCGGGAGAAGGAGTGGAAGGCCGGTGACATGGACGTCGTCGCCGAGGTGGGCGACGAGGAGATCGCCGAGGTGCTCGCCATCTGGACGGGCATCCCGGTCTTCAAGCTCACCGAGGAGGAGACCGCGCGCCTGCTGCGCATGGAGGACGAGCTACACAAGCGCGTCATCGGCCAGCAGCAGGCCATCAAGGCCGTCTCCCAGGCGATCCGGCGCACCCGTGCCGGGCTGAAGGACCCCAAGCGCCCCGGCGGTTCGTTCATCTTCGCCGGCCCGTCCGGTGTCGGTAAGACGGAGCTGTCCAAGACGCTCGCCGAGTTCCTCTTCGGTGACGAGGACGCGCTCATCCAGCTCGACATGTCCGAGTACATGGAGAAGCACACCGTCTCGCGGCTGGTGGGTTCCCCGCCCGGCTACGTCGGCTACGAGGAGGGCGGCCAACTCACCGAGCGGGTGCGGCGCAAGCCGTTCTCGGTGGTCCTGTTCGACGAGGTCGAGAAGGCGCACCCCGACGTCTTCAACACCCTCCTGCAGATCCTGGAGGACGGTCGGCTGACCGACTCCCAGGGCCGGCTGGTCGACTTCAAGAACACCGTTCTGATCATGACGTCGAACCTGGGCACCCGGGACATCTCCAAGGGCCCCGGCATCGGGTTCGCCACCGGTCAGGGCGCCGTCGACTACGAGCGGATGAAGGCGAAGGTTCAGGACGAGCTCAAGCAGCACTTCCGGCCCGAGTTCCTCAACCGGATCGACGACATCATCGTCTTCCACCAGCTGTCCGAGGCCGAGATCATCCAGATCGTCGATCTGATGCTGGCCCGGGTGGACGCCCAGCTCAAGAACAAGGACATGGCTCTCGAG
This sequence comes from Frankia sp. CeRuru1, assembly GCF_977966315.1. Classification (NCBI taxonomy): domain Bacteria; kingdom Bacillati; phylum Actinomycetota; class Actinomycetes; order Frankiales; family Frankiaceae; genus Frankia; species Frankia sp. CeRuru1. The sequence continues at coordinate 5,054 of NZ_CDWWEW010000106.1, read as the reverse complement.
CTGACGTCGGCCGCCAAGGCCCTGCTGGCGAAGAAGGGGTACGACCCGGTGCTGGGCGCCCGGCCACTGCGCCGGACGATCCAACGGGAGATCGAGGACGTGCTGTCCGAGAAGATCCTGTACGGCACGCTCAAGCCGGGCGAGATCGTCGTCGGGGACGTCGAAGGCGATGGTGACGAGGCGAAGTTCGTCTTCCGTGGCGAGGTGAAGCCGAACCAGGTGCCCGATGCCCCGCCGGTCGATCTGGCCAAGTCCAGCGAGTAGGCACTCGGGAAGTTCCGGCCGCCTCCCGGGAGGCGGCCGGTCCGGTGACCTCGCAATGGCCGGACGCGATAGCCGGGCGTGATGGCCAGACGGCGATGGCCGGCGCAGCCCCGGGGCTGCGCCGGCCATCGCCGTCTCGGCCGCGTATCCGGGCTGGTCGCTCCAGAGCTGGAACACGTTCGTTCTCTCACACATCGCTCGGTCACACCGCTCAGTCGGCGACCGGTAACGGAATATGGGAAAATGTCAGCCACCGGATAACCACCTTGCCAGCCGGGGCACCTGGCGAGATCGGGTCCGGTTGCCGGCACAGCACAGGCACAACTTCATCGCCCCGAGGATGGTTCGGACTGCTGGTTCGGCGAACGGAGAGCTCCGCTGGTGACTGGTAGTCCCGACGTCGCGCTTGGCGTTCACCTGACCTTCGGCTCTGATCCCGCCACGTCCATGGTCGTCTCGTGGCTGACCCGAACTGCCGTCCCACGGCCCCAGGTACGGTTCGGCCCGGCGGATGGCGGGTCTACCGACTCGGTGACCGCGCTCACCCGTTCCTACACGGACGCCCTGACGAACGAGGTGGTCTTCGCCCACCATGCGCACCTGTCCGGCCTCCTGCCGGCTACCGGCTACCGCTATGACGTGGGTCATGACGGGCGCTGGGGCCTGGCCCACGGGTCGTTCCGCACGGCTCCACGGCACCGGGCCGCCTTCAGCTTCACCTGCTTCGGCGACCAGGGCACCGACGAGCCGCATGACCCGTACGGCTCGGCCGCGTCACGCCACGTGGTGGCCGGGGTGGAACGCCTCGCGCCGCTGTTCAACCTCGCGAACGGCGACCTGTCGTACGCCAACCAGCGCACAGATCCGGTTCGCGCCTGGTTCGACTGGTTCACGATGATCAGCTCCTCCGCCCGGTTCCGGCCGTGGATGCCCTGCAACGGCAACCATGAGACCGAGCGGGGCAACGGAGCGCTGGGGCTAGCCGCCTACCAGGCCTACTTCGCCCTTCCCCAGCACGACGAGGAGGCCTACCTCGCCGGGCTCTGGTACGCGTTCACCGTCGGCGGCGTGCGGTTCGTCATGCTCAGCGCCGCCGACGTCTGCTATCAGGACAGCGGGCGGGTCTACCTCCATGGGTACACCGCCGGCCGGCAGACCTCCTGGTTGGAGCGGACCCTCAAACAGGCCCGCGCCGATCCCGGCATCGACTGGATCGTCGTCGGCATGCACCACGCCGCGGTATCGACCGCGGCGGAGCACAACGGCGCCGACCTCGGTATCCGGGAGGAATGGCTGCCGTTGTTCGACACCTACGAGGTGGATCTGGTGCTCTGCGGCCACGAGCACCACTACGAGCGCACTCATCCGCTGCGCGGGGTCGTGCCGGACAGCGCGACCCGGACTCCCCGCCCGGTCCCCGATGCGACGACGCCCGCCCGGAAGACCGCTGACGGAGCGGGCGCCGCGGCTGTCGGCGGGGCCGGTGACCTGCTCGACACCTCGGCGGGCACCGTCCACCTGCTCGTGGGGACCGGAGGATCATCGTCGCCGTCCGCGCACGCACTGTTCGATCCACCCGCCTGCTGGGTCATCGTCGGCGTGCACGAACAGGATCCCGGCGGGTGGCATCGCCGATCGGCCCGGGCGAGGGAGGAGGCGCCCTGGCTCGCCTTCCGGGCACCGGAGCATCCATACGCCTTCGCGGCTTTCGAGGTGGATCCAGGTGAACCGGGCGGCTCGACGAGCATCCGGGTGACCGTGTACGACTCCAGTGCACCGACGCCGGTCCCGTTCGACCGGTTCACCCTCGTCCGGCCACGCGCCGACGCGGCCGTGCCCACCACCTGACCGGCCACCCGACCGAGAAGCCGTCGGACGGTACGAAGCGGGCCGGTTCTGATCGCCCTTCCAGCGAGATGTATGTGTGTCCCCGAGGTGTTCTCCCCCGCACTACCGGGAGCTCAGGAATCGCGCCACGGCCATGACAACCTCGATCTCGGCCGAAGACCGTTCACCGATCGCATCGTGTGACGGTATTCAACGTCAGATCCGCCTCCCCCGGATAGCGTCACTCGCCGTGAGATCCGTCGGATTATTGGCGCCGGAACCACCGCCCCCGCACCGATCAGCTCGATGGATCCCACCAATTCCGCGAACAAACCGCGCCCTGCGGCGGCGGGCACATCCGGGGCGATGAACAAGCCGAATAACATCACGTCAACACCTTGTCTACAACAGCGACCCACCATGCGACAAAAGGACGACCGCGGAAGTTCCCCGCGCACACATATACCGGCGGTACGGCAGCGGGCACTACAGAACTTCGTCGGGGGTACGACTTGGGCCCGGTTGCGATCCTTCCTCGGGCGGGAGCGACGGCACACCCCGCGGAAGGATCGCAACCGACGGGCCGACAGCGATCGCAAGGCCGATTTTTCAGGACTCCTCTGGACGTCTACCGGGCGCCAGGAATATTTTTCCGCCAGCACGCCATAATTCACCGGGACAGCACGATCAATGCCCGGCTGAGGGACCGCCGTCTGGGGGGCGAGCATTGGCTGAGAAGCAGCGAGCGGCCAGGGGGCTCCTGTCCTCATGCCCACCCGCTAGGACCAGGACTTTCGTGCGGGACCAACATTACGCGGCCCGGCATTACGGCCCCCGGAAGGAAGTATCACCGGCGGGTGCGAGCGGATTTGAAGACACCCGGGAAGGCGTCGCCGCCGGATCCGTCGTCCTCGGCGCTTGTCGCGGCTGGCGTGTTCAGCGACGCCGTCGGGCCCGGCGGAACGGGTGTCTACCGTGATCGATCACCTGGGGACGCCGAGGGCACGGTCCGGCTGGGCAGCGGAGGCGACGCGGCTCGACCAGATGATCTATTCCTGGTCGCGCCGGAGCAGGACGGGCGGCGAGAGTCACCTCCCGGCGGCAAGCTCCCTGGGCTCCACGGTGACCAGGTCCTGGAGCGGGCTTCTCGCCGGCGAGGTCGAGCTCGACGAGAGCCGGGTCCCCCACCCACCGTCGGCGCTCACCTACATCATCCGGTCTCCGGATCATCCCGAGACGCCGGACCATCTCACGGCGAGGGATCCGCGCCGCATCCCGGAAGCGGCGCTCGTGCACCGAATCCGGATCCCGGAACGCGGCGGCGAGAGCCGGGCCCGGCTGCGTGCCCACATCCTGATCGGCCGGGCGGACTATCTGACCGAACGGGTGGGGCTCGCGTTGTACGCGGCGGGTGGGATCGTGGTGGGTAGCTCCCGCGCCGTCCCGCGGCTGGCTCCCCTGCACCTGCGCGACCTCACCGCACGCCGACGGACGGGCGAGCGGGCCCTGCGCCAGTCGGCGCGCGCGGGGGTGCGGCGCGATCGGCTCGTCACGCTCATCGCGGCGGTACTGGCATGGTCGCGGGCCGAGCGTCCCTTCGTGGTGGCCCACACCGGTTCGGATGAGGCGCTCACGCTGATGTGGGCCCTGGTGGAGATCCTCGAAGGTGTTCTGCCCTACCGGCTGACCTTCTCCACGCATGCGACCGCCGTCCCCTCGGGCGCCGTCCCCTCGGGCGCGCGGCACACCGACGAGCCGGGCCCGCGGTTCCTGTTCGTCCCGTTCGAACCGGAGTGTGCCGGCAACGGGGAGCCCGCCGCGATCCACGTGGATCCGCGGGGCGGGCCGGACGCTCCACCGATCATGGCCACCGCCGCCCGGCTGCTCGTGGACCTTTACGGCCGCGGTGGGATGCGGGGAATCGGCGACCTGCTGGCCCTGGTCGGTGACGAGATGTTCGATCCGGGCCGGCCGGAACCCTGGTGCCGGCGGGTGGTGGAGAACGGGGTCGGGAGGACCGCCGCGCCGCCGCCCGGCGGCGACCTGGCCGCCCTCGCGGATACCGCGGGTGCTCCGCGTACGGGCGTCCCGGGTACCGCGAGTGGTTCGGGTACCGCGAGTGGTTCGGGTACCGCGAGTGGTTCGGGTACGTCGGGTCCCCCGGATCCGGCACCCCTCTCGACCACGACCGATGCCGTCGGCCTGGGACGCTCGACGGCCCCGGCAACGCCGGGCGCTCCGGCCCCGGCAGCGACGGCAGGCGCCGGAGCGCTCGCCGTCCGCGAACACCTCCGCGAACGGTACGAACGCCTGCGGGCTTCGAACTGGTCAAGCTCCGCCGAACAGGGCACGGCCGCGGACCCCGTGCGCCGTCTTTTCACCGCCATCATCGAACCGGTCGGTCTGCCGGCGGACCTGGCGAGTGCGGAGCGGCTACGCGGTCAGCTGCGCCGGGTCGCGGGGCTGCTGGCCGGCCCCGTCGCCGGCCCGGGCGGCGGGCTCGTGCCAGCGGCCCGGGCAGCGGACCCCGGGCCCCGGGAACGGTTACACAAGGAGATCGTCGGCGTCATTCTGGGCCGGCTGCGGGAGGAGGAGCCGCCTAGCCGGATGATCGACGAAATCTCCAACGCGGTCGCCGAGGAGCAGCGCCAAGTCGAAGGAACGATCTCCGCCCTCGCGGACGAACTCGCCGCATTGCGGGTTCCTTCGCCCGCACAGATCCGCGACGAGCCACTGCAGCGGGAAGGACCACTGCACCGCGACGAGCCACTGCGCCAGGCAGTTCCACTGCTCGCGGCCGCCCTGGAGTCGATCTTCTCGGGATATCGGATGACCTCCGCGCGCGACAACGCGATCCGGCTGGCCACGGAGACCGCCGAGGCGCTGCGCGCCGCCCGGCCGGACCACCTGTCGGCGTCGCCTACCGGTACTTCCCGACCCGCCCCCACCCGGCTCGCCGTCAC
>NZ_CDWWEW010000105.1:0-14079 GCF_977966315.1 Frankia sp. CeRuru1 | reverse complement strand
GTCAGGGCGATGGCCGCGCCCATCACGAGCATGGCCGCTCCGGCCACGACCGCGATCGTCCGCTGTCGACGCCGCTGGGGGTCGCCCGGTCCGTGACCGTGCCCGTCGCGGCGGGGAGGCTCGGCGCGGCGCCGGGCCTCGCCGAGGGGCAATAGTCCGGCGGCGTGATTGTCGTCGTCGAACAGATCCAGGTCGGAGGTCGCCGACACGGGGGTGGCCGCGCCGATGCGGGTCACGTCGTCGTCCACCGGAGACCCCGCCACGCTGTTGAGCCCGATGCTGGTCGGCGCGTCGTGGTCGGGGTCGGGCCGCGTCCGGCCAGGCGGTGCTGCGCGGTTCTGCGGCGTGGTCCGGTCCGGCGGGATCACGTGGTTCGATGGGCCGGTGCGGCCGGGTTCCCCACGACCGGTGCGCGACTCGGCAGCGCCCGCAGCTGCCACGGCGGCCCCGTCAAGGGGGTTGAGTAGGGGATCCACAGTGACGTCGCGGTCAGCGGGGACGGGCGGCGCGGCGGCGGACGCCGAGCGGTTCGCCGGGCGCGGGACAGCCCCCTGGTCTCCCACGGCCGCCGGAGCCGCCTCGCCCGCCTGGACTCCCGCGGTCCCGGCGACACCGCCGCCCGACCCCGGCCGGGAATCTGCGGCCGGTCCGGCGCCTGCTGCCGGCTCGGCCGGGTCGTCGAGGTTCTCCAGGCCGACGTCGACGGAACTCGCGTCCGTCTCCTCGCCCGTCCGAGGACGGGCGTGCATGACCGAAGCCGGTACCGGATTCGCATTGCGCGCGATCGGGATCAGCCGCCGGCGGATCTCCGTCACGTCGGGCCGCTCCTCGGCCGGCCGGTCCATCAGGTCACTGAGCAGGTTGCGCAACGGGCCGGCTAGCCGGAAGGCCCGCCGGCGACCCTCGACCACGGCGGTCAGTACGGCGTAGGTCTCCGGGCCCTCGAACGGCGGCTGGCCCTCGACAGCCGAGTACAGCGTCGCGCCGAGCCCCCACAGGTCGCTCGCGGGAGTGCCGGAGGAGCCCCGGACCCGCTCGGGAGCGATGTAGGCCGGGGAGCCGACCAGGGCCCCAGTGCCGGTCAGGGTTACGTCGCCCTCGGTCGCGGCGATGCCGAAGTCGGTGAGCCGCACCCGGCCGTCCCGCCCGAGCAGGACGTTCCCGGGCTTGACGTCGCGGTGGAGCACGCCCGCCGAATGGGCCGCGGCGAGCGCGTCGGTCAGCGCCAGCCCGATCGCGGCGACCTGGTCGAAGGGCAGCGGGCCCTGGTTGCGGATCACATCGCCGAGGCTGTCCGCGTCGACGAGTTCCATGATGATCCAGTGCCGCTGATGTTCCTCGACCACGTCGTACACCGAGACGATGGCGGGACTGTGCAGCCTGGCCAGGGCACGGGCCTCGCGAAGAACCCGGGCCCGGATCGCGTCGCGCTCGTTCTGCGCGCCGGCCATCGGCACGAGGATCTCTTTGATGGCGACCGGGCGCTGGAGTAGTTCGTCCTCACCGCGCCAGACGACACCGGCTCCACCACGCCCGATGGGCGTGTCAAGCCGGTAGCGCTGCGCTACGTAGCGAGGTGTGCCGTGCCGGGAGGTGTCCGGGGGCACACTTGCCGATTTAGCCATCGTGTCAAGTCTGACAGATGGACTGATGCGCGCGCCGGACGGCCCGCATCTTTCCGAACACTACGGGCACCGCAAATCCGTCGATGGCCGACATCACGGACCGGGCCGGAAGGTGGCGAACAGCTGGCGCATCAACGGTTGATCTTGCAGCCACAGATCCTCCCTGGTATGCCAGTACAGGGCATACCCGTGGCCGTTGCGAATCGCACCCCGGTTGAGCACATGCACCATGACCCCGTCCGACCCGCGGTACCCGAACTCCCAGTCGGCCTGGTTGGTGCCATCCCCACCATCGCTGGGAGCCAGCCGTATCCGCCGATAATCCCGCACGCTCTGCCGGAAGCCGGCCTCGTTGCGTCGCCAGTCGCCGATGGCAGAGGTGTTTGCTTGCCTGACGCTACCGACACGTAGGAAGGACCGGGCAGCCGGGTCCACGAAGTCGACGTTTCCGGGTCCGCCGGGCCCCTCGCGGCGCTGCCAGTCCGAGGGGTACGCCACGGACCAGCCGGCGGTGGGATCGACGTAGGACACCCAGCCAGGCGGGCCCGTGACCGGGGTGGTTTCCCGCGCGACGGGCTCCCCGGCCGCCGCCGGGCCCGCCGGGGCCGACCCGCCGGCTCCGGTCGGCGACGAGCTGCCGCCGGTCTGGTTGGTCGAGGTGCCGCGGCTCTTGTCGTCCGGGCCACCTGTCACCACGATCACGATGCCGATGATCGCGGCGGCGGCCAGTGCCACGAGCGTCGCCACGGCGATGGTCACGCGACGCCGATCCCCGGCGTCGGGGTCGCGTGGCGGACCTCCCGCCGGCTCGATTCCTGCCGGCCCGTCGGGCGCCGGCCGTAGCCGGGCGGTCGACGGTGGGGAGGCCGGTGCGGCGGTGGCGAAGAGATTAGCCAGTTCGACGTCGCCGCCGGTGAAACCGTTGCCGTGCCCTCGGCCGATGAGCCGGGCCCGGGCCGGGATTCCGCCCAGGGCACGCATCCGGTCGATCGAGTGCATGCGCTCCAACGGCCCGGTGGGACGGGACCGAGGTGTCCGCGACGGCGTGGCCTCCTGACGCGTCTCGGTGTCCTGGCGGGCTCCGGTGTTCTGCTGAGCCGCGGCGTGCTGGCGGACCGCATCTCGTTCGACTAGCTCGCGCAGTCGCCTGCGTACGACGGTGAGCGGTGGTCGGCTCGCCTCGTGCGGGGCCATCAGGTCGTCGATCACCGGTATAAGTGGTCCGGCCAGCCGGAAGGGCTGGCGTCGTCCCTGAAGCAGGGCGGTGAGCACCGAAATCGGGTCACCGCCGGTGAAGGGCGGGTAGCCTTCGACGGTAGTGAACAGCGTGGCGCCCAGTCCCCACCGGTCACCCGCGGCGCTGCCGGCATCGCCACGGGCGCGTTCCGGCGGCAGGTAGGCGGGGGAGCCCATCACCATCCCAGTGCTGGTGAGCCGGGGATCCCCCTGGCTGACCGCGATGCCGAAGTCGGTCAGCCGGGCCCGGCCGTCCGCGGTCACCAGCACGTTGCTCGGCTTGACGTCGCGGTGCACCACGCCGAGCCGGTGCGCGGCCTCCAGGGCGTAGGCGAGGCTGATACCGATCCGGCACGTCTCCTCGACCGGCAGCGGTCCGCGATCGTTGATGATCGTGGCGAGGGACTGGCCGTCAACGTATTCCATGATGATCCAGGGCAGCTCGCCGTCGTCGATGACGTCGAGGACGGCGACGGCACCGGGATGATGCAGCCGACCGGCGGCGCGCGCCTCGCGTAGGACCCGCTCGCGGGTCAGGTCGCGTTCGTCCGCGTTCTCCCCGAGCGGCAGCCGTACTTCCTTGATTGCAACCACGCGCTGGAGCAGCTCGTCGGTGGCCCGGTGCACGACGCCGAATCCGCCGCGTCCGATGACCCCGTCGAGCCGGTACCGTCCCCCGACGAGGGCCACCGCTCTGGCCGAAGCCGGATTGTCCGGGGACTCGCCTGCCATCCCGTCGTCCCTTCCGATCGCCGGTGGGGCTCGCATCCATGGGATCACATCGTGGCCGGACCGGGGGTCGGGCATGCTGGCGACAGCGACCGAACGGACCACGGACCTGGGGTGCAGTGTGAACGATAAAGACTGGGAGCGGTTGCGGAACGCCGCTGTCCGTGTCGCACAGAGCGCCTACGCGCCCTACTCGGGTCTGCGGGTGGGTGCTGCTGCACTGGTCGTGGATCTGCCGGACGCCGCCGGGCGTACCACCGGTGACGACCCGTGGATCGTCGTCGGCTGCAATGTTGAGAACGCGTCCTACGGCCTCGGGCTGTGCGCCGAATGCGGTCTCGTCTCGGCGCTGCACGCCAGAGGCGGTGGTCGGCTGCTGGCGTTCGCCTGCGTCGACTCCGACGGTGCGCCGTTGGCGCCCTGCGGACGGTGCCGCCAGCTGCTCTACGAGCACGGCGGGCCGGATCTGCTCGTCGCCACGGGCGACGGCGTGCGCACCATCGCGGACCTGCTCCCCGCAGCGTTCGGACCGCACGATCTACCGGGTGTCGCGTGAGCGGGAGCTTCGACGTCGTCGATCTGATCCGGGCCAAGCGAGACGGTCGACCCGTCGATCTCCGGGCCGTCGACTGGCTCATTGACGCCTACACTCGGGGTCTGGTCGCCGACGAGCAGATGTCGGCGTACCTGATGGCGGTGGTGTGGCGCGGGATGGCTCCCGCAGAGCTGGACCGCTGGACCGCCGCAATGATCGGCAGCGGGGAGCGCCTGGACCTGACCGGCGTGGGACGTCCCACCGTCGACAAACACTCCACCGGAGGGGTCGGGGACAAGGTCTCGCTCGTCCTGGTGCCGCTGGTCGCCGCCTGTGGGGCCGCGGTCCCACAGCTCGCCGGGCGGGGGCTCGGTCACACCGGTGGAACGCTGGACAAGATGGAGGCGATCCCCGGCTGGCGAGCGGATCTGTCGGCCGCCCGGATGCGTGAGCTCCTCGCCGAGGTGGGTGCGGTGATCTGTGCCGCGGGTGCCGGCCTCGCCCCGGCCGACCGCCGGCTCTACGCGCTGCGGGACGTCACCGGAACCGTCGAGTCGATCCCGCTCATCGCATCGTCGATCATGAGTAAGAAGATCGCCGAGGGCACGTCGGCGCTGGTCCTGGACGTCAAGGTCGGCTCTGGGGCCTTCATGACGTCGGTGGATGAGGCCCGTGAGCTCGCCCGGGCGATGGTCCGGATCGGCGTTGCCGCCGGGGTCCGCACCGAGGCCCTGCTGACCGGGATGGACCACCCCCTCGGCCGGACCGCCGGGCACGCGCTGGAGGTGGCCGAGGCCGTGGAGACCCTCCGTGGTGGTGGGCCGGCGGATCTGGTGGAGGTCACCGTCGCGCTGGCCAGAGCGATGATCGACCTCGTCGCCACCGAGCTCGGCCACCGGTCCGGTGCTCTCCATGATCCCGCGCAGGTGCTGGCTGCCGGGGACGCTTTTGCGGTGTGGCGGGCGATGGTCGCGGCCCAGGGCGGCGATCCGGACGCGCCGCTTCCGGCGGCGAGCCATGTCGAGACCGTCCCCGCGCCGGCGACCGGCTATCTCCACCGCCTGGACGCCCGAGCGGTCGGCGTGGCGGCGTGGCGGCTTGGCGCGGGCCGGGCCCGCAAGGAGGACGCGGTCTCCGCGACGGCGGGCGTGCGGTGGCGGGTGGGAATCGGTGACCCGGTCACGGCCGGCGAGCCGCTGCTGGAACTGCACACCGACGACCCGGCCAGCGTCGAGCGAGCCCGGGAGGCCCTGACGGGAGCGGTGGAGGTCGCCGCGACGCCGCCCCCGAGCACACCGCTCGTCCTCGATCACCTCAGCTGAACCGATCACCTCAGCTGAACCGGTCCCGGCAGTCCGGGTCGTCATCGTGCCGTCGCTGTTCTGTCGTACCCGTGGCCTACCGTCGAGACGATGACGGAGGACATGATGACGAACGACGCACGGCCCCCGACGATCACGGTTGAGGACATCCGCCGGGTGCCGAAGGTACTGCTTCATGACCATCTTGACGGCGGGCTCCGGCCGGCCACGGTGGTCGAGCTCGCCGACGAGACCGGTTACCGCGATCTGCCGACCACGGACGTCCACACCCTGAGCACGTGGTTCCGTGGCGGCGCGCATAGCGGCTCGCTCGTCCGCTACCTGGAGACGTTCCGGCACACGGTGGGGGTGATGCAGACCCAGGAGGCCATCATGCGGGTGGCGCGGGAGTGCGCGGAGGATCTCGCGGCCGACGGCGTCGTCTACGCCGAGGTGCGGTTCGCCCCCGAGCTGCACGTCGAGCGCGGGCTGTCCCTGGACGCGGTGGTCGAGGCCGTGCTTGACGGGTTCCGGGCCGGTTCGGCCGGCACACCGCTGCACCTTCGCGCCCTGCTCACCGCGATGCGCCATCAGGCCCGCTCACTGGAGATCGCGGAGCTCGTGGTCCGGTGGCGCGATGCCGGCGTGGTCGGGTTCGACATCGCGGGCGCCGAGGCGGGCAATCCGCCCACCCGTCACCTGGACGCCTTCCAGTACATCCAGCGGGCGAACGGCCACTTCACGATCCATGCAGGCGAGGCGTTCGGCCTGCCGTCGATCTGGGAGGCCGTGCAGTGGTGCAACGCCGATCGGCTGGGGCACGGAGTGCGCATCGTCGATGACATCACGGTCGATCCGGACGGTAAGGCGATCCTCGGTGATCTCGCGAACTACGTGCGCGACGTCCGGGTGCCGCTGGAGATGTGTCCCTCGTCGAACGTGCACACCGGAGCCGCGCCGAGCATCGAGCGGCACCCCATCGGGCTGCTTCGCCGGCTGCAGTTCCGGGTCACGGTCAACACGGACAACAGGCTGATGAGCGGCGTGTCGCTGTCGAGTGAGTTCGCGACCCTCGTGGACGTCAACGGCTACGGCTGGTCCGACATCCGTTGGCTCACCCTCAACGCGATGAAGTCCGCCTTCCTGCCCTTCGACCGGCGGCTCGATTTCATCAACAACGTCATCAAGCCGGGCTATGCGGAGCTTGTCTCCGCGGAGTCAGCCTGATGAGCGGTGGGCCGGTGAGGCCCGCCTCGGATGTCGTGGTGGGAGCCGATGGTTGCCCGCGATGCCCGTGGGGTCTGTCCGCGCCGGAGTACGTCGCCTACCACGACGACGAGTGGGGGCGTCCGGTCAGGGACACGGTCGGTCTGTTCGAGCGGCTGACTCTGGAGGCGTTCCAGTCCGGCCTGTCGTGGTTGACGATCCTGCGCAAGCGGCCGGCGTTCCGGGCGGCGTTCGCCGGATTCGACCCGGCCGCCGTGGCCGCGTTCGGTTCCGCGGATGTCGACCGGCTGCTCGCCGACGCCGGCATCGTCCGAAACCGCCGCAAGATCGAGGCGACGATCGCCAATGCCCGCGCCGTCCTTACGCTGGACCGTCCCCTCGAGGATCTGATCTGGTCGTTCCAGCCGGAGCCGGACGGGGCGGGTGGCGCCGGCCACCCTCGCCGACGTGCCGGCGAAGACCCCCGAGTCGGTGGCGCTCGCCAAGGGGCTGCGCGCGGCCGGGTTCGTCTTCGTCGGTCCGACCACCGCCTATGCCCTGATGCAGGCCTGCGGGCTCGTTGATGATCATCTGTCTGGCTGCTGGGTGGCGGGGCGCGTGGGCTAGCCGTCAGATCTCGGCTGTGGCCGTCGGCGGCGGATCATCCGGGGAAGCCGGTCACCTGGGAAAGCCGGCGAGCACATCCGCGGAGGCGGACAGTCCGAGCCGGGTCGCGCCGGCCTCGATCATCTCGATCGCCTTCTCGGCGGTGCGGATGCCGCCCGAGGCTTTGATGCCGAGCCGGCCACCCACGGCCGCCGCCATCGCCCGCACTGCGCGCACGCTGGCCCCGCCGGCCGGGTGGAAACCGGTGGAGGTCTTGACGAACTCGGCGCCGCCGGCCTCCGCTGCCCGGCAGGCGGCGACGATGCTCTCGTCCGGCAGCAGGGCCGTCTCCAGGATGACCTTGAGCACGACGTCCGGCGGCACCGACAGCCGGACCTCGGTGATTTCGGTCTCGATCGCTCGCCAGTTCTCGTCCATCGCGTTGGCGATGTCGATGACCATGTCGATCTCCGTGGCGCCGTCCGCGACCGCCCGCCGCGCCTCCTCGGCCTTGATGACGGTCAGGTGCGTGCCGTGCGGAAAGCCGATGACGGAAGCGACGCCGAAGGCCGGCCCGACCTCACCGCCGTCCCGTCGGGTACTCGCGGCGGCCAGGTAGACATGGGTCGGCGCCACACAGACGGCACCGACACCCAGCTTGGCAGCTTCCCCGCACAGCGCGAGTATCTCCTCGCCGGTGGCGGACGGCTGTAGCAGTGTGTGGTCGACTATCCGGGCCACCTCGGCGCGCCGCAGCGTGGGGCGAGCGCCGGCGGCCGGTCGGGAGGGGCGCTTCTCGGGTTCCTCGCCGGGACGGTCCGATCCTGCCGGAGCCGTTGTCATACGTTGCATCATTGCCGATCGCCCGGCTTCGCGTACGAGGAGTCCTTCCGTGCAGCTGCACATCGTCGACCATCCCCTCGCGGCCTCGTCGCTGACCGTCCTGCGGGACGAGCGCACGCCCCGGTCCCGGTTCCGGCCCGTCCTGTACGACCTGGCGATGATGCTCGTGTACGAGGCGACCCGTACGCTGCCGACGATGCCGGTCACCGTCACGACTCCGCTGGCCACGACCTCCGGGGCGCGGCTGGCCGCGGAACCGGTCGTCGTCCCGGTGCTGCGGGCCGGGCTCGGCATGCTGCCGGCGGCGCTCAACCTGCTTCCCGACGCCCACACCGCGTTCATCGGGCTCTCCCGCGACGAGACGACCTTCGAACCCACGGCCTACCTGGAGGCGGTGCCCACCGATCTGGCCGGCCGCCCGGTGCTGCTGCTCGACCCGATGCTCGCCACCGGCGGTTCGGCCCTGCACTGCCTGCGGCTGCTCGCCGACCGCGGGGCGCGGGGCGTCACCGTGGTCTCCGTGGTGGCAGCACCGGAGGGCCTTGCGGCGCTGGAATCCGGTGGCCCTGCGGTCGGCACGGCCGACCTGACCGTTGTGACCGCCGTGGTCGACGAGAGATTGAACGAGACGGCCTATATTGTGCCCGGGCTCGGCGACGCGGGTGATCGGATCTTCGGCGAGATGTGATCTCCGTCGCGTCCGTCGAGCAGATTGCCCGCGGCCGTGTGCAGGTGGAGCAGGCGTGCCGCGGCCTGGTCCCGAGCCGCGGGCACCGCGTCGACGGCATGCCCCGGCACCGGCTCCACGGTCTCGAGGTACACCTTCAGTTTGGGTTCGGTCCCGCTCGGGCGGAAGATCACCCGATCCTCGTCGAGGAACAGCATGAGCACGTCGGCGGGTGGCAGGACCGGATGCGCCGCGTCGGCACGGTCCACGGGGCCGGTACGGTCCACGGGGCGTGCATGATCCACGGGGCGTGCGGGTCGAGGGGGGATCCCTCCCGGCGGTGCGTTCCCGTCCCGCCCGCCGGCCAGCAGGTCACGGACTCCGGTGACGGGACGCCCGGCGAGGCTGGTCGGCGGCTGGACCCGCAGGTGGTGCATCATCTCGTCGATCTGGGTGACGTCGTCGAAGCGCGCCGAGTGTTGCCCCGTGAGATGGACACCGAGTCGTGCGGACAACTCGTCGAGTAGGCCTGGCAGGGTCCGACCTCGTCGCTTCGCCCGCGCGGCGATCAGAGCGATGGCGAGGGCGGCGGTGATGCCGTCCTTGTCGCGGACCAGATCCGGGGCGACGGCGTATCCGAGTGCCTCCTCGTAGCCGAAGACCAGCCGCGCGTCCGCACGCATGATCCACTTGAATCCGGTCAGCGTCTCGGCGTAAGGAACCCCGACCTCGGCGGCCAGCGCACGCAGACCGGAGGAGCTGACGATGGTGGTCGCTACCGGACCGGGGCGGGAGCGCAGGACATGATCGGCGAGAAGCAGACCGACCTCGTCACCGCTGAGTACCCGCCCTCCGACGGCGACGGCGCACCGGTCGGCGTCGGGATCGTTGGCGAGTACCAGATCGGCGTCGATGCGCTCGCCGAGCGCCAGAACCCGGTCCATCGCCCCCGCCTCCTCGGGGTTCGGCCACTGGACTGTCGGAAACTCCGGATCGGGTTCGGCCTGCTCGTGGACGACCTCGGGTGCGGCGAGACCCGCGGCGGTGAACACGGCGCTGAGAACGGCTGCGCCGACACCGTGCAACGGGGTGTACGCAACGGTCAGGGCCGTCGCGTCCGTGGTCACGTCCGTGGTCACGTCTGTGCGTAGGTCGGTGGCTGTGGCTGTGGCTGTGGCTGCCCGGCCGGCGGTGGCCGCCGCGTGTATGTAGTCGTCGACGACATCCGCATCGAGCCTCCGCCAGGTCTCGGCGAGTGGGATCGCCCGGGCGGGGCCGGCAGCCGCGATCATTCCTTCGATCTCACTGTCCGCCGGAGCCACGAGCTGCGCCCCCCGCGCGGCGCCCGAGGAAGCATCACCCAGGTAGACCTTATAGCCGTTGTCGGTGGCCGGATTGTGGCTGGCCGTGACCATCACGCCGGCGTCCGCGCCCAGCCTGCGCACGGTGAAGGCCAGCACCGGAGTGGGCACCGGCCCGGGGAGTACCAGCGCCCGCAGTCCGGCACCGGCGAACACCCGGGCGCTGTCGAGGGCGAACGCCTCGCTGCGATGCCGGGCGTCGTAGCCGACGACGACGGTCGCCGTCGAGGAACTCGGTGCCGCCTGTGCTGGTGGTGTCGCCCTGCTCGTGAGCCAGGTGGCGAGTCCGGCGGCGGCGCGGCGCACCACGGCGGTGTTCATGCCGGCTGGACCGGCGCGCAGTGGCCCGCGCAACCCGGCTGTGCCGAACCGCAGCGGTCCGTGGAAACGTGTGGCCAGCTCCGCGAGCAGCGTGGCATCGTGACCCGCGCCGTCGCGCAGCCGGGCCAGTTCGGCCTGGTCGGCGGGATCCGGATCATCGGCCAGCCAGGCCTCGACCTGCTCGGCGAGTGGGCTGGGCAGGGACGTCGGGCCTGGTCGGGACGAGGACGGCATCGCGATTCCGCCGTGGTCCTACAGCCGGGTGACGATGTCGGCGAGCAGGATACCCATGCGTTCCGCGGCGGCGGCTCCCGTGGCCAGCACCTCGAGATGATCTAGCGGCTCGCCGCTCATCCCCGCTGCGAGGTTGGTGACCAGGGACAGGGCCAGCACC
This sequence comes from Frankia sp. CeRuru1, assembly GCF_977966315.1. Lineage (NCBI taxonomy): Bacteria > Bacillati > Actinomycetota > Actinomycetes > Frankiales > Frankiaceae > Frankia > Frankia sp. CeRuru1. The sequence continues at coordinate 3,255 of NZ_CDWWEW010000105.1, read as the reverse complement.
TCCGTTCCGGCGGCCCGCGCCGCGATCGTCTCGTGCACGGTCGACATGCCGACCAGGTCGGCTCCCAGGAGCCGCAGCATGCGGATCTCTGCGGGTGTCTCGAAGTGCGGACCGGGCAGTCCCGCATACACTCCTTCGGCCAGGGTGGGATCGACCTCGCGGGCAAGCGCCCGTAGCCGGGGGGAATAGGCGTCGGTCAGGTCGGTGAACGCCGGACCGACCAGGGGTGAGCGGCCGGTCAGGTTCAGGTGGTCGGCGACCAGGACGGGCTGGCCGACGTACATGTCCGCGCGCAGACCGCCGGCGGCGTTCGTCAGTATGACGGTCGACGCGCCGGCCGCACAGGCCAGGCGGACCGCGTGGACCACCCGGGACAGGTCATGGCCCTCGTAGGGATGTACGCGGCCCAGATAGATCAACAGGCGGCGGTCGCCGAGCTGGACGGAGCGTGCGGTCGGCTTGTGCCCGGGAACGTCGGTGTTGGACGGGAAGCCGCCGAGTTGAGTAAACGTGACCTCGGTGACGTCGGTCGCCTGCCGGGACAGTACATCGGCGGCCGGGGGCCAGCCCGATCCCAGCACAATCGCGATGTCGTGCCGGTCGGCTCCGGTCAGCTCGGCCAGGGTGGCGGCCGAGGCCGCCGCGTTCGGTTCGTCCGCCTGTGCCCTCACCCGGCGACTGTACGGGGTGCGTGGAGGACACTGACGCCCGTGCCCCTGATACCGTCCCATCGTCGTCTCCCGGCAGTGCCCTTGGAGTCCGGCGAGTTCATCGAGGTCGTGCTGCGCGGTCGGCTCACCGACCCGAGCGGGCCCGGACGGTTCACGGCGAAGGTCGAATCCTTCGTCGGACACCGGTTCGGGGCCTCGCGCTGGATCGTGCTGACCGATCGGCGGCTGCTGGTCCTCGCCCCCTTCCCGCGGGAGGGCGACTGGTTCGACGTCGTCTTCGACCGTCGTGAGGTGACGGCGTCCCGAGGCGTCAAGCACGGAGATGTGATCACCGTCGAGCTCACCACTCCCCGCGGCCGTCAGGTCCTGCGCATCTCGGCCCGGCTACGCGGGGAGGCGGGCCGTTTCATCCGCGCGCTGCGCTAACGGCGAACGATCTCGCGGTGCGGGCCCGTGCGGCCCGTGCGGCCTGTCCGGCCCATGCGGTCGCCGGGAGCGGCGGTCTCGCGGTTACCGGCCGATAGGGTCAGGACTGGATCCCGCGACGGGCGCAGTGACATCGCCACACATCTGGCGAGAAAAGTACCCGGCGGGCCGGACCAGACTGCGATGGGAACAACGGATCGATGACTACGACCCAGTCGACCACCGGCGAGCTACCGATCCCGGTGGCGGGGGCCGCCACCTCGGGCGGGCGGCAGCGCACGGCCATGCGCACACATCTGTGCGGTGATCTGCGATCGGATCACGTTGACCAGACCGTGACGGTGTGTGGCTGGGTGGCGCATCGCCGTCAGCACGGCCAGTCGCTGACCTTCGTCGACCTGCGTGACCATTCCGGGATCATTCAGGCGGTCGTCGACGGCTCGGTCGACGTCCGGACCGAGTACGTGTTGCGGATCACCGGTACCGTCGCCGTCCGCCCGGAGGGGACCGCGAACCCCGCCCTGGCCACGGGCGAGGTCGAGCTACGCGACTGCGAGGTGCAGGTGCTCTCGGTCGCGACACCGCCGCCGTTCCCGCTGGACGATCGAGCCGACTCCGTCGATGAGACCACTCGTCTCGCCTACCGCTATCTCGATCTGCGCCGTGACCGGATGCAGCGCAACCTGCGGATCCGCTCGGCGGTTCTTGCGGCGATGCGCTCGGCGCTCGCCCCGCTGGACTTCGTCGAGGTCGAGACGCCGCTGCTGATGCCCTCGACACCGGAGGGAGCGCGGGAGTTCATCGTCCCGTCGCGCCAGTTCCCAGGCAGTTTTTACGCCCTCCCGCAGTCACCCCAGCTTTTCAAGCAGTTGCTCATGGTGGGCGGGACGGATCGCTATTTCCAGTTCGCCCGATGTCTGCGCGACGAGGACCTGCGGGCCGACCGGCAGTACGAGTTCACCCAGCTCGACCTCGAGATGAGCTTCGTGGACCAGGACGACGTGCTCGGCGTGACGTCGGCGGCGGTTTTGGCCGCGGCCCGGGCGGTGACCGGCGGCCCCGTGCTGCCGATCGAGCGGATGTCCTGGCACGAAGCGATGAACCGCTTCGGGGTCGACAAGCCGGACCTGCGGTTCGGCATGGAACTCATAGAGTTGACCGCGGTCTTCGCGGGTAGCGGTTTCAAGGCGTTCGCCGGGGCCGAGGCCGTCAAGGGAATCCGCGTACCCGGCGGGTCAGCCTCGCACAACCGGCGCAAGCTCGACGATCTCACCGCGCGGGCGAAGGGACTGGGCGCGAAGGGCCTGGTCTGGATGCGGGTCGGTCCCGGCGGCGAGCTGGAGTCCCCGGTGGCGAAGTTTCTCGCCGCCGAGGAACTCGCCGGCATCGTCGCGGCAACCGCGGCGGTGGCGGGCGACCTTCTTCTCCTGGTCGCCGACGAGTGGCCGACCACCTGCGAGGTGCTCGGCCAGCTTCGCAACGATCTGGGCCGCCCGCCGGCCGGCGAAGGTCCCTTGCGGTTCGTGTGGGTCGTCGACTTCCCGCTGTTCGTCGGGGTGGATCCCGGCACCGGACGGCCGAAGCCGGGGCATCACCCCTTCACCCGTCCGCACCCCGACGATGTGGACAAGCTGGAGACCGATCCGCTCGCGGTGCGTAGCCGGGCGTACGACCTGGTGCTCAACGGCTGGGAACTCGGATCTGGCTCGATCCGGATCCATGAGAGCGATCTCCAGCAGCGCATCTTCGGGATCCTCGGAATCTCGCCGGCGGAGGCGAGGGCTCGATTCGGCTTCTTCCTCACCCCTTTCGGCTACGGGGCGCCACCGCACGGCGGATTCGCGGTGGGGATCGACCGGTTGGTGGCGATCCTCGCCGGTGAGGAGAACATCCGGGAGGTCATCGCTTTTCCCAAGACCCAGTCGGGACTCGACCCGTTGACGGGCGCCCCGACGCCCGTGACCGATCGTCAGCTGCGTGAGCTGGGGGTGCGGGTGGTCACTGCACCGGCACCGGCACCGGCACCGGGACCGGGACCGGGCCCGGTAGCCGTCTGAGCGCGTCGGGCCCGGCCGATGGGCGGTGAGGTGGTCGGGCCGGGCATTGCCGCGACCAAGCCTTTGGCCAGCTCCCCGGTGGGGGGTGGTGGGGTAGGAAC
>NZ_CDWWEW010000104.1:0-14088 GCF_977966315.1 Frankia sp. CeRuru1 | reverse complement strand
GAGGCGTGGCTCGACGCCGACCCCCTGGGCGGACCCACGGTCGGCCGGCAGGCGGTCGAAACGCCCGGTACGGAGCCAGCCTGGTCCGTCCCGGTCCCCGCGAACCTGCCGGCACGGCGGTCCGGTCCGGCCCCTTCCCTGCCCGTCCGGGCGGCGGCCGCGGTGACGCCGTCCCGTGGTCCGGCGGTGGTCCCGGCCGTCGCGGGAGCGGGCGGTTCGCCGGTCGCGCGGGCGCGGGCCGGTGGGCGGCGGGTGCTGGTCGGGGGATTCGGTGGCGGAGGCGGCCGGACGACGGTCGCCGCGGGTCTGGGACTGGCGATCGCGGAGCACCACGGTCATCGGGTGATGGCCGTGGACGCCTCCCCGGACCAGTCCGGGCTGCTTGCGCACCGGGTCGGTCTCATGCCACCGGGCGTGGGGTTGCGGGAGTTGGCCACGGCGCGGCCACCGGTGTCCTCATTGGAGGACGTGCGCCGGTTCGTCGCCTCCGACGGCTCCGGTGGCCTGGAGGTGCTGGCCGGACTGCGTGATCTCACCGGGCCGGGGCCGCTTCCCGAGGAGCTGGCCTGGGCACTCGACCTGCTCGGACACTGGTATCCGGTCGTCGTCGCGGACGCCCCACCGGGGTGGAGCCAGCCGGTGCCGGCCACCCTGCTGGCGCGGGCGGACCTCGTCGTGCTGACGATCCGGGCCGGCGAGACGGAGATCGCTGGTGCGGACGACGCGTTGACCGCGTTGACCGCGGCTGGTCGGCCAGATCTCGCTGCCACCGTCATCGTGGCCGTCGTCGAGACGTATCCCTCCCGGTTGAGCCGCGGGGCACGGCTGCGTCTCGAGCATCTTGAGGACCGGGCCTACATGACGGTGCCGGTGCCGTTCGACGCGGCGCTCGCCGACAGCCGTCCGATCAGCTGGTACCGCCTGCGTCGCCGGACCAGGTTCGCCTTCCAGCGCCTCGCCGGGGCGGTCGCCACCGCCCCGCTTCCCGGGTCGCAACCGGCCACCGTGCTGGCCCGGTCCGCCATCGCCGTCCCCGGTCGGTGCCCCCAACCCGGGCCCGGGCCCGTCCGAGCCATGGTGAATGCCACGGACCCGATCCGGTACCGGCCCGCCGCGCCGCCTGGGCCCTAGGCTGGCGAGAATGGCACACGATCTGCTGACTCCGTCCGGTCAGGGCGATGACGGCCGCGCCGATGAGTCGCTCACCCGAGCGCTCGCCGCCAGCCCGGTCAACCCCGCCGTTCTGACCGCCGCGCTGCGCCAGGCCCGGGTCTTCGTCGGAGTCGAGGCTCGGCTCACCGCCGCCGACGCCGTCACCGGTGCGGACAAGACCAGCGAGATGGCGCTGACGACCCTGCGCACCCCGTCCGGCGCGACCGCGCTACCGATCTTCTCCAGCGTCAGCGCGCTCACCGCCTGGCGCGCCTCGGCCCGGCCGGTTCCGGTCGCCGCGGTGGACGCCTGCACGGAGGCGGTCCGGCTGGGGCTCGGAGCGGTGGTGATCGACGTGGCCGGTCCGCGCTCGGCCAGTCTGGACGTCGGGCCGGGCGGTCCCGCGACGGTGCCCGGCGGATCCGACTCCGACTCGCCGCCCGGGACTCTCGACACGCCGCCCGGGACTCTCGACACGCCACGTGCGACCGAAGCCGCGGACCTCGACGAGCTGAGGGTGACCGCCCTGCGCCGTCCATCCGATCCGGATGGACCGTTGTCCCGGCAGCGGGTCCAAGAGGCGTTGCGGACCGTGACCGAGCGGGTCGAGGTGTGGCCGGCGGAACTGCTCCTCCCGGGTGCCGGCGCACCACGCCCGGTGCTTGCCGTCGCGGTACGCCGGGACGGAGATGCGGACGCGCGGTCCGGGGAGTTGCTCGCCCGGCGGTTGTCCCGGCTGCTCGCCGCTGATCCGGACCCGGCGCAGGAGCAGGCGCAGGCCTCGGGCCCGGCCGTGCTGCTCGTGAGCGCGCGGGAGGCCGCGGCGGTGCGCCGCCATCTGGGGCGGGGCCTGCGCCCGACGCGCCGATGGCCGGTGCGGTTCGCGAGGTGAGTGCCGCCGGCCCTTTCGGAGCGCCCGGACGATGATGTGATCGTCGTGTCGCCCGGTCTGGTGCTACGCTGGGCTTCAGACCGCCTGCCGGCTGGTTTTGTTCCGTCCGCTGGCGTTGCCGTTTCCAGGCAGCCAGGGCACGGTGCGGAGCCTGATCGGCAGGACCAAGCGGGGGTTCGCCCTCCACCCGATGTCAGCACTGATGTCGCCACCCCGGGACGTCAGCAGGTCCTCAGGCCGGAGTTCCGGCTGGTGGCCGCGGTGGCCGGGTCGCCGGTCGGCCGAGCCGTTCTCGCGGTTGTCGGCCGGGAGCCTGGTGTACCAGGCTCGGTGCTCCGCTGCGGTGAGGTCATGCCCGCGCGTCGAGCAACGGAGGAAACACATCAGCACAGAGTCCCGTATCAACGACCGGATTCGCGTCCCCGAGGTTCGCCTCGTCGGCGCGGAGGGTGAGCAGATCGGCATCGTCTCGATCGGTGAGGCCATGCGCATGGCGCAGGAGGCCGATCTCGACCTCGTCGAGGTCGCGCCGACCGCTCGTCCCCCGGTCTGCAAGCTGATGGACTACGGAAAGTTCAAGTACGAGTCCGACCAGAAGCGTCGGGAGGCTCGGAAGAACCAGGTCCAGACCGTCATCAAGGAAATGAAGCTGCGGCCGAAGATCGATCCGCACGACTACGAGACCAAGAAGGGTCACGTCGTGCGTTTCCTGCGGGCCGGCGACAAGGTCAAGATTACGATTATGTTCCGCGGTCGGGAGCAGTCCCGGCCCGAGCTCGGCATCCGCCTGCTCCAACGGCTGTCCGCCGACGTGGCCGATCTTGGTTATGTCGAGGCTCAGCCCAAGCAGGACGGCCGGAACATGACCATGGTCATGGCCCCGCACAAGGGTTCGAAGCCGCAGCGGGTGCCGGAACCGGCCGGCCACGCCTGACTCGACGGCGGGCAGTCCGCGCGGTGGCGCCGCCACCGGTTCCGGATCTCGCCACGCCGGTTGTTCGACCACCCACGTAACCCGTCAGGATGTCAACATGCCCAAACAGAAGTCCCACAGCGGTGCGAGTAAGCGGTTCCGGGTCACCGGGTCCGGCAAGGTGCTGCGCCAGCGGGCCAACCGCCGCCACTACCTGGAGCACAAGACCAGCCGCCTCACCCGCAGACTGGATGGCGTGGTGCCGTTGACGAAGGCGGACAACCGACGCGTCAAGCGTCTGCTCGCCCGCTGACCGCGGCCCGCTGACGACTCCGGCCCCGACTGCGGCGGGCCCGCCGGTCGCGGTCGGCCCGCCGTTGGCGGCCGACTCCGGCCCGGGCCGCCGGACGCACCCGAACGAAGGAGACAGGTGCCCTCATGGCACGCGTGAAGCGGGCGGTCAACGCCCAGAAGAAGCGCCGTACGGTCCTCGAGCAGGCCAGCGGCTACCGGGGCCAGCGCTCGCGGCTCTACCGCAAGGCCAAGGAGCAGATGCTCCACTCGATGACCTACTCCTACCGGGACCGCCGCGCGCGCAAGGGCGACTTCCGGCAGCTGTGGATCACTCGGATCAACGCGGCGGCGCGGGCGAACGGCCTGACCTACAACCGCTTCGTGCAGGGTCTGAAGCTGTCCGGTGTCGAAGTCGACCGCAAGATTCTGGCCGACCTCGCGGTCAACGACGCGGTCGCGTTCACCGCCCTGGTCGAGGTGGCACGGGCCGCGCTGGCGGCGGCGCCGGAGCCCACCGCCGCCTGAGCCCGTCGCGACGTCGGCCCGTGCCCGCCTCCCGCGTGTCCCCCACGACCGACGCCCCGCCGTCGACGGTCCCTTCCCCGACGGCCCCTTCCCCGGGGCCCGGAGTGATCGCCGGAGCGCGCTCCGGGCGGGTCGGCGCCGCGCGTCGCCTCAAGCGGCCCGCGGCCCGGCGCGAGCAGGGCAGGTTCCTGGTCGAGGGGGCGCAGGCGGTGGGCGCGGCGTCGGCCGTCGGCGAGCTGCTCGAGGTGTTCGTCGGAGTCTCCGCGACTCCCCGGCACGAGGAGCTGCTGAGGGCGGTCCGGGTGCCGGTCCGGGTCGTCACGGACGAGGCCGTGGCGTCGCTGTCGGAGACGGTGACCCCCCAGGGCCTCGTCGCGGTCGCGGCCCTGCCCGCTCACCGGCTCGCCGACCTGCACGCCCCCCGGCTGGTCGCGGTGTGCATCGGCGCGGGCGATCCGGGCAACGCCGGCACGGTGATCCGCAGCGCGGACGCGGCCGGAGCGGACGCCGTCGTCTTTACCGGGAGCGGTGTCGACCCCTTCGGGGGCAAGTGCGTGCGCTCCTCGGCCGGCAGCCACTTTCACCTCCCGGTGATCGTGGAACCAGCCTTGGCCGTGGTGCTGGACCGGCTGCGGGCCCGGGGCTGCCGCATCGTGGCGACGTCCGGAGCCGCGGATCGCGACATCGACACCGCCGTCGCCGCCGGTGAGCTCGACGGGCCGACGGCGTGGCTGTTCGGTAACGAGGCACATGGGCTGGCTTCGGCTACTCTGACCGCCGCGGACGCGGTGCTGCGGGTACCGGTGTACGGTCAGGCCGAGTCCCTGAATCTTGCGGTTGCGTCCGCCCTGTGCCTTTACGCGTCGGCGCGGGCGCAGAGAACGGGCAGGTCCGGTACTGACGGCACCGGAGGAGGTGGTCGACGGTGATGAACACTGTCGCGTCGCCATCCGGGCAGGTACCGCCACCCGGCCCCGGCTGCGCGCCCGATTCCACCGATTCGGCCGTGTCGGCCGCGCTGGACGGCCCACTGCCTGCCGCCGCCTTCGACCTGCTACCGGACTCGGTGATCGTGACCGACGCCGTCGGCGTCGTCGAGGTGTTCAACCGGGCGGCGGCGAAGCTCACCGGGGTGGACGGACCGTCTGCGATCGGCCGGCATCTGACCGAGGTCCTCCCGTTGCTGGACGAGCGGGGCAACGACTGGTGGGAGTGCTCGGCAGCCAGCCGGAACCTGCCGCGGGTCACCGGGCAGCCGGAGCGGCGCCTGACCTATGCGGGTCCGGTCCACGACCGTGACTTCCACGTCACGGTGCGGTTCAACCGGGTCGCCGGTCGGCTGGTGCGGGTGTCGCTGTCCCTGCGCGACACCCTCAGCCGCGAGCGGCTGGAACGCAACCGGGCGGACCTGGTCGCGACCGTGGCGCACGAGCTGCGCTCGCCGCTGACCAGCGTGAAGGGATTCACCGCGACGCTGCTCGCCAAGTGGGACCGGTTCACCGACGAGCAGAAGAAGCTCATGCTGAACACGGTCAACACCGACGCCGACCGGGTCACGCGCCTGCTCACCGAGGTGCTGGACGTCTCCCGGATCGACTCCGGACGCATTCAGGTCCGCAAGCAGATCGTCGACCTGCCCGCCCGGGTGCGTTCGGTGGTGGACGGCAAGGTGGCCTCGGGTGCGGCCGGCGCCGACCGGTTCTTCATCTGCGAGGAGGGCGAACTGCCCGAGATGTGGGTCGATCCGGACAAGATTGAACAGGTACTGCACAACCTCGTCGACAACGCCCTGCGGCACGGTGCGGGTACTGTGACGGTACTGCTGCGTGGCAGGGACAGCGGCACGGAGGTGAGCGTGGCCGACGAGGGGGAAGGCGTGTCCGAATCGAACGCCGCGCGCGTGTTCACGAAGTTCTGGCGGGGCGCCGGCCGCGGGAACGGCACCGGCCTCGGGCTCTACATCGCCAAGGCACTGATCGAGGCGCACGGCGGCACCATCTCGGTCGGCCGGGCCACGGGTGGCGGCGCCGAGTTCCGATTTTTCGTGCCCGCCGGTGGCCCGGTGTTCGGCTGACGCCGAGCACCGCGAACCGACCGGTGGGCGCCCCGGGCGGCCAGGCGCGCGCCGCCGCCCCAGGACCGGACACCCCATGCCCGGACACCCCATGCCCGGACACCCCATGCCCGGACGAACTCCGCCGCAGGCCGGACGACCCCGGCTTCCCGCCGGGATGGCCCTGCTTTTTACCCGATGACGAGGATGAGCACCGTGCCCGCCCCTGGAGAGACTGTCGACCCGTCCCGGGTCCACGCCCTCGACCCTGATCAGCTCGACGCGGCCGTTGACGCGGCGCGGGAGTCGATCCGCGCCGCCGCCGACCTCGACGCGCTGGCAGCCGTCCGTACCGCCCACATCCAGGGCGCCTCCGCACCGCTGGTGCTGGCCCGCCGGGAGCTCGGTGCCCTGCCCCGGGCGGAGCGTGCCGACGCCGGTCGCCGGCACAACGCCGCCCGCACGGCCGTACAGGCCGCCTACGACGCCCGGCTGGCCGAACTCACCGCCGAGCGCGACGCCCGGGTGCTGCACGAGGAACGGGTCGACGTGACCCTGCCCGTCGACCGTCGCCGTCGTGGTGCCCGCCACCCGCTGACCGCCCTGTCCGACCGGCTTGCCGACGTGTTCGTGGCGATGGGCTACGAGGTCGCCGAGGGACCCGAGGTCGAACACGACTGGTTCAACTTCGAGGCCCTGAACATGGCGCCCGATCACCCGGCCCGCAGCGAGCACGACACGCTCTACGTCGCGCCGACCGGTGCGGGCCGGGTGCTGCGTACCCACACCTCCCCGGTGCAGATCCGCTCCCTGCTGAACCGCCCGCTGCCCGTGTACGTCGTGTGCCCGGGGCGGACATACCGCAACGACACCATCGATGCGACGCACTCGCCGGTCTTCGGCCAGCTCGAAGGTCTGGCCGTGGACAGGGGCATCACCATGGCGGACCTGCGCGGCACCCTGGAGGTCTTCGCCCAGGCGTTGTTCGGGGCGGGCCTGTCGACGCGGCTGCGCCCGTCGTTCTTCCCGTTCACCGAGCCGTCCGCGGAACTGGACGTGCAGTGCTTCGCCTGCCGCGGGGAGGCGGCCCGCCAGCCCTGTCGGGTCTGCTCGGACGAGGGCTGGATCGAGGCCGGCGGCTGCGGCATGGTCGACCCGCACGTCCTGCGGGCCGCGGGGGTCGATCCGACCGGGTACAGCGGTTTCGCGTTCGGGATGGGGCTGGAACGGGCCGCGATGGTCCGCCATGGCATCCGGGAGATCCGCGATTTCGTCGACGGTGACGTCCGGTTCAGCCTGCCGTTCGGAATCGAGGACTGACCCATGCTGATCGTGATGTCTTGGCTGCGGGAGTACGTGGCGGGGCTGCCGCCCACGCGGGCCGTCGCCGACGCGTTGATCCGGGCCGGTTTCGAGGTCGAGGGACTGCGCAGCGCCGGGGGCGAGTTCTCCGGCGTGGTCGTCGGGGAGATCGTCGACTTCGAGATCGTCGAGACGAAGAAGAAGGCCGTCCGCTGGTGCCAGGTCCGGGTCGCCGAGAGCGCCGGATCCGGGGATGCCGGATCCGGGGGCGAGGGCGAGGGCGTGCGCGGCGTCATCTGCGGGGCGCACAACTTCGCCGTCGGTGACCGGGTGGCGGTCGCGCTGCCCGGCGCCGTGCTGCCCGGCGGGTTCGAGATCACCGCGCGGAGGACCTACGGCCATGTCAGCGAGGGGATGATCTGCTCGGCCCGGGAACTGGGCCTCGGCGAGGAGTCCGACGGCATCCTGGTGCTCGCGCCGCGGGCGCCGATCGGCGCCGACGTCGCCGAGCTGCTCGATCTCGCCGACGAGGTGCTCGACATCGCGGTCACCCCGGACCGGGGCTACGGCCTGTCGGTGCGGGGGATCGCCCGGGAGGCGGCGATCGCCTTCGCGCTGCCGTTCACGGACCCGGGCGCGCCGGCGGACCTGGCCGCCGGCCCGGGGCCCGCCGGGGAGGCCTATCCGGTCGTCGTCGAGGACACCGCGGCGTGTGACCGCTACGTCGCCCGGGTGGTGACCGGGGTCGACCCGCGGGCCACCACCCCGCCGGGGTGGCAGCGGCGGCTGTCGCTGTCCGGGATGCGGTCGATCTCGGTGCCGGTCGACGTCACCAACGCCGTGCTGCTGGGCCTCGGCCAGCCGTTGCACGCCTTCGACCGGGCGAAGCTGACCGGCGCGATCATCGTGCGCCGGGCCGTCGCCGGAGAGACGCTGCGCACCCTCGACGGGGTCGACCGCACTCTCGACCCCGAGGATCTGGTCATCGCCGACGACACCGGTCCGATCGCGCTCGCCGGGGTGATGGGCGGGGCCAGCACGGAGGTGTCCGCGACGACCACCGACATCGTCCTCGAGGCGGCGCACTTCGACCCGATCACGGTGGCCCGCACCGCCCGCCGGCACCGGCTGTCCTCGGAGGCGTCGCGGCGTTTCGAACGCGGCGTCGACCCGGCGCTCGCGCCGGTCGCCACGGCGCTGGCCGTCGACCTGCTCGTCGAGCTCGCCGCCGCCCGTCCCGAGCCCGGCGTGACCGACCTGGACCACCGCCCCGGCCTGGCGCCGGTGACCCTGCCGCTGACGGAACCGGAACGCCTCGCCGGCCGGCCCTACCCCGCCGAGGTGGTGCGGCGCCGGCTCGTCGACGTCGGCTGCGCAGTGGCCGACGGGCCGGCGACCGGGGGCCTGCCCGGTGTCCTGATCGTGACGCCGCCGTCCTGGCGTCCCGACCTGACCCGGCCTGCCGATCTCGTCGAGGAGATCATGCGGCTGGAGGGGTACGACACCATCCCGGTGACCCTGCCGTCGCTGCCCGCGGGGCGCGGGCTCACCGCCGCGCAGCGGATGCACCGCGCAGTGGGCCGGGCGCTGGCCTACGCGGGGTTCGCCGAGGTGCTCACCCTGCCGTTCGTGCCCGAGGACGCCGCCGACGCGCTCAGCCTGGCTGCGGCCGACCCGCGGCGCGCGGCGGTCCGGATCGCGAACCCGATCGCCGAGGATGCCGGCTACCTGCGGACAACCCTGCTACCTGGACTGATCGCGGCGGCCGTGCGCAACATCGGCCGGGGGCAGCGCGATCTCGCCCTGTTCGAGAGCGGCCTGGTGTTCCGTGAACGCGAACGGATCCCGACGGGTGTCGTCACCCCGCCGGTGGATCGTCGGCCCTCCGCCGCGGAGATCGCCGCTCTGGACTCGACTCTGCCCGGCCAGCCCCGCCACGTCGCCGTGCTCCTCACCGGGCGCCGTGAGCCAGGTGGCTGGTCCACGCCGGCCCGGGACGCGGACTGGGCGGACGCGGTGGACGCCGCGCACGTGGTCGCCGAGGCGGTGGGCGTCACCCTGACGGTCAGGGCCGGCGATGTCATGCCCTGGCACCCGGGCCGCCTCGCGGAGCTCTCGATCGACGGTCGGGTCGTGGGCCACGCGGGTGAGCTGCATCCCCGGGTGCTCGGCGCCGCCGGGCTCCCGCCCCGGGCCGGCGCGATGGAACTGGACCTCGACGCCCTGATCGAGGTCGCGTCGGCGGCGCCGCCGATGATCGCGCCGACGATCTCCACCTATCCGCCCGCCGACCGGGATGTGGCGCTCGTCGTGCCGATCGAGGTGCCGGTCGCCGACGTGACGGCGGCACTGCGGGCCGGAGCCGGTGACCTGCTGGAGTCCCTGACCCTCTTCGACGTCTTCGAGGGCGCCCAGGTCGGGGTCGGTCAGCGCTCGCTGGCCTTCGGCCTGCGGCTGCGCGCCGGGGACCGGACGCTGACGGCCGCCGAGGCGAACGCGGTGCGGGACGCGGCGGTCGCCCGGGCGGCGGAGCTTACCGGCGCGTCCCTGCGCGCCTGAGGCCGAGGCGGGTTACGCCAGCCTCATTGCATGACAATGAGTTGGCGTGTATAAGATTGCAATCATGGGTGTGACGGCAGCAGTTGCGGGGGCGAGCGGGTACGGCGGCGGAGAGCTGCTGCGCCTGCTCCTCGCCCATCCCGAGATCAAGATTGGTGCGCTGGCCGCGAACGCGTCCGCCGGCCGGCCGGTGACGGACGTGCATCCCCACCTGCCCGACCTGGAGGGCCGGGTGTTCACGGACGCGGCCGCGCTGGCCGGGACTGACGCGGACATCGTTTTCCTGGCCCTGCCGCACGGTCAGTCGGCCGCGGTGGCCGCCACCCTGCCCGACACCGTACGGGTCGCCGATCTGGGTGCCGATCATCGGCTCGTCGACCCGGAGGCGTGGCGGCGCGCCTACGGGGGGGAGCACGCCGGGGCCTGGGCCTACGGCCTGCCCGAGCTCCCCTGGGCGCGGGCGGAGATCGCCGCGAGCCGGCAGGTGGCGGTCCCGGGCTGCTATCCCACGGCGACCTCTCTCGGGCTCGTGCCGTTGCTGGCCGGCGGTCTCGTGGAGCCCGCCGACCTGGTCGTCGTCGCGGCGAGCGGCACGTCCGGCGCGGGGCGCTCGGCCACGGTGAACCTGCTCGGCAGCGAGGTGATGGGTGACCTGACCGCCTACAAGGTGGGCACCCACCAGCACCGGCCCGAGATCACGCAGACCCTCTCCCGGGCCGCCGGTACGACCGTGACGGTGTCCTTCACCCCGGTGCTCGCCCCGCTTCCCCGCGGCATCCTCGCGACCAGTACCGGCCGGGCCATCCCGGGCACCGACGCGGACGCCGTGTACGAGGCGCTGCGGTCCGCCTACGCGGGGGAGCCGTTCGTCCGGGTGCTGCCGCCGGGGCGCTGGCCGCACACCGCGGCGACGCTCGGCGGGAACGCCGTTCATGTGCAGGGGACCTTCGACCCGGAGACTGGCCGGGCGATCGTCGTCACCGCGATCGACAACCTCGGCAAGGGCGCGGCTGGCCAGGCGCTGCAGTGCGCCAACCTGATGCTCGGCCTGCCCGAGACCGCCGGGCTGACCGCTCAGGGCATCGCCCCCTGACCGTTTCCGGCTCGGCAGGCCGGCAGGCCGGCAGGCCGGTAAGGACGCGGGACCATCGACCAGCAACATCGACCAGCAACGCGGACAGGGGACAGGAGAGGGTTGAGTTGAGCGTCACCGCCCCACGGGGCTTCCGCGCCGCCGGAGTGACGGCCGGGTTGAAGCCGTCCGGTCGTCCGGACGTGGCGCTCGTCGTCAACGACGGGCCGTCCGACGCCGCCGCCGGGATCTTCACCGCCAACCGGGTCCAGGCGGCTCCGGTGCTCTGGAGTCGCCAAGCCCTCGCCGACGGCCGGCTGCGCGCCGTCATCCTCAACTCCGGCGGGGCGAACGCCTGCACCGGTCCGGCCGGATTCGCCGACACCCACGCCACGGCCGAGCACGTCGCCGGGGCGCTCGGTATCGGTGCCGGCGACGTCGCGGTCTGCTCGACCGGTCTCATCGGCGTCCGCCTGCCCATGGACAACCTGCTCGCCGGCGCCACCAAGGCGGTGGCGGACCTCACCGATACCGCCGCCGCCGGCGCCGCGGCGGCGGAGGCGATCCGCACCACCGACACCGTCGCGAAGGCCGCGGTCCGCACCTCGTCGACGACCTCGGGTGTCACCATCGGCGGGATGGGCAAAGGCGCGGCGATGCTGGCGCCGTCGCTCGCGACGATGCTCGTGGTGGTCACCACCGACGCCGTCGCGGACGCCGCCACCCTCGATCGGGTGATCCGGGCGTCCTCGCGGGTCAGCTTCGAGCGGGTCGATTCCGACGGCTGCCTGTCCACCAACGACACCGTGCTGCTGCTGGCCTCGGGTGCCGCCGGGGTCAGCCTGCCCGAGGCGGAGCTGGCGGGGCTGGTCACCGAGGTGTGCATTGACCTTGCCCAGCAGATGCTCGGCGATGCCGAGGGTTCGACGAAGACCATCGCCATCACCGTGACCGGAGCCGCGACCGAGGACGACGGGCTGGAGGTCGGCCGGGCCGTCGCCCGCAACAACCTGCTCAAGTGCGCTCTGTACGGCAAGGACCCGAACTGGGGACGGGTGCTCGCCGCGATCGGCACCACGAAGGCCGTCTTCGAGCCCGACGCGCTGGACGTGTCCATCAACGAGGTGCAGGTCTGCCGGGCCGGGGCCCCCGGCGAGGACCGCGACCTCGTCGACCTGTCCGGCCGTGAGGTGCGCATCGGCGTCGATCTGCACGCCGGCGACGCCGAGGTCACCGTCTGGACGAACGACCTGACCGACGGGTACGTCTACGAGAACTCGGCGTACTCGACATGAACGTCCCGACCCGGACACTGCCGCCTTCGAACGGTGGGCACGGCGGCACCGGCGGCACCGGCGGCACCGCAGGCGCCGATGGCACCGGCGACGCCGCCCCGGGCGGGGGCACCGGGCGGGGCCCGGCCGCCACCGCCCGGGGCCACGCGGCGCTCGCGAAGACCCAGGTCCTCATCGAGGCGCTCCCGTGGCTGTCGCGGTTCCAGGGCGCGACCATCGTCGTCAAATACGGCGGCAACGCGATGACGGAGCCGGCGCTGCGCGAGGCCTTCGCCGCTGACGTCGTGTTCCTGCGCCACTCGGGGCTGCGGGTGGTCGTCGTGCACGGCGGCGGTCCGCAGATCACCGCGCATCTGGAACGCCTCGGTGTCCCCTCGACGTTCGTCGGCGGCCTGCGGGTCACCACCCCGGAGACCATGGACGTCGTGCGGATGGTCCTGCTCGGCCAGGTCAATCGGGACGTCGTGGGGCTCGTCAACGACCATGGCCCGTTCGCCGTCGGGCTGTCCGGTGAGGACGCCAACCTCTTCACCGCGCGGCGCCGCCCGGCGATCGTCGACGGCCGGGAGGTCGACGTCGGCCTGGTCGGCGACATCGTCGAGGTCCGACCGGAGACGATCAACGCCCTGCTCGGCTCCGGGAAGGTGCCGGTGGTCGCGTCGGTTGCCCGCGGCGTCGACGGCGGGGTCTACAACGTCAACGCCGACATCGCCGCCGCCGAACTCGCCGTTGCGCTCGGGGCCACGAAGCTCGTCGTCCTGACCGACGTCGAGGGCCTCTACGCGGACTGGCCGGCGAGCGACGAGGTGATCAGTGAGCTGAGCATCACCGAGCTCGAACGGCTCCTCCCCTCGCTCACCGCCGGCATGATCCCCAAGATGGAGGCCTGCCGGCGGGCGGTGCGTGGTGGTGTTCCACAGGCGCACGTGCTCGACGGACGGGTGCCGCACGCGGTGCTCCTGGAGATCTTCACCGACGACGGCATCGGCACTTTGATCATGGCCGAGCCGGGCACCTTGCCTGAGCCAGGTACGCCCCCTGCGCCCGCCGCGCGCCCGGCCGGGATCGTTCCGGCCGGCGAACCGACCGGAGGAACGCCGTGAACGCCGTGAACGCCGTGAACGCCGTGAACGCCGATCTGATCGCCCGCCGGGACGCCGTCGTGATGGCGACCTACGGCCGACCCGCGATCTCCCTGGCTCGGGGGGCCGGCAGCCGGGTGTGGGATCATGACGGCCGCGAATATCTCGACCTGGTCGGCGGGATAGCCGTCAGCGTGCTCGGTCACTGCCACCCGGCGGTCCGGGACGCCGTTGTCGGCCAGCTCGGCGCTCTCGGCCACGTGTCGAACCTCTACGCCAATGAGCCTCAGGTGCTGCTGGCCGAACGGCTCGTCGAGCTGCTGCGGGTCGGCGCGCCGAGCCCCGGGCTTCCGCCCGAGGGGGCGAAAGTCTTCTTCTGCAACTCGGGGGCGGAGGCCAACGAGGCAGCAATCAAGATCGCCCGCCGGACCGGCCGTTCGGAGATCATCGCCACCGAGGGCTCGTTCCACGGCCGGACCCTGGGCGCGCTGTCCATCACCGGTCAGCCGGCCAAGCGGGCACCGTTCGAGCCGCTGCTGTCCGGCGTCCGGTTCGTGCCGTATGGAGACGGCGCGGCCCTGCGCGCTGCCGTCAGCGAGGCGACCGCGGCGGTGTTCCTGGAACCAACCCTCGGCGAAGGCGGTGTCGTGCCGCCGCCGGCCGGCTACCTCGCCGCCGCGCGGGCTGTCTGCGACTCCGCTGGCGCGCTGCTGGTCCTGGACGAGGTGCAGAGCGGCATCGGCCGGACCGGCTCGTGGTTCGCCCACCAGGCCGAGGGCGTGCTGCCCGACGTGATCACCCTGGCCAAGGGACTCGGCGGTGGCCTGCCCGTCGGCGCCTGCGTCGGCATCGGCGCGGCGGGGACGCTGTTGCGCCCGGGGGATCACGGCAGCACCTTCGGTGGCGGCCCGATCGTCTGCGCGGCGGCGCTCGCGGTGCTCGACACGAT
>NZ_CDWWEW010000103.1:8847-14161 GCF_977966315.1 Frankia sp. CeRuru1 | reverse complement strand
CGGAGCGAGCTGGGTCGGCCGCCCACCGTCAACCCACGGGCCGCAACTGATCACAAAAGTCGGGTTGGAGTACTAGGTAGACGCTATGCCGGCAGGGGGCAGTAGAGAGAGTGTCCGAGCCCGGCCAGCGGAGCAGCGGCCACGACGATCGGGATGAGAAGCACTGCGGTCACGATCACGGCGCCGACCAGTGTCCGGGCCGGTCCCAACGGGTTGGCGGGCTGTAGCAGGCGGCGAACGCGACGCAGTGACGTCGGTCCGCCAGCTGCCATCCCGACCTTGGGGCTGCCCCCACCGGCCAGGGCCGCCAGGGCCGCCGCGATCGAGAGGCGTTCGTGGTGGCGGGAGGCGACGTCGTCCGCCGCGAGTTCCAGCAGCCTGGAGACCTCGCGCTGCGCGTCGCGGAGCAGCGGCACGAACGGGAACGCACGGGCGAGCGCGGTCGCTCCGGCACGGACGAGATGGTGGCGGCCCGCCAGATGCGCCCGTTCGTGGGCGAGTACGGCCTGGAGCTGTTCCGGTTCGAGCGCGTCCAGCGCGGCCGTGGTGAGAACCACCCGCTGGCTGCGGCCGGGCAGACAGTAGACAGCGGCCGTGTCGTGGGTCAGCAGGACGGCCCCGAGATGCGGGACAGGGCGTCCGAGAATCTCCAGCTTCCGAGCATGCTCACGGCGTGCACGCCCGACCCGGACGAGTTCCGACGCCGCGCAGTAGGCCAGACGCGCGGACCAGAGGAAGGCCAGGGTCAGCCCGGCGACGGCGGGCCCAGCGCTGTCCAGGCTGGGGTGGATGTCCTGCAGAGCCATAACACAGGTGCGGAGCAGGCCGATCAGGTCGGCGCTGACTCGGGCGGACGGGACGGTCAGCGCAAGACCGCTCAGAACGACGGCGGCCAGCACCGATACCGACAACGCCTGCCACAGGCAGATCGCGAGTCGGGGGGCTCGCTCAGGCCAGGACGCTCGCAGCAGCAGCCGCGGCGAGGCGATGGCGAGCACCGTCGCGTAGGCCATCAACGCCGCAGCGACTGTCACCGTACCCCTCCTTCGGCCCGTTCCCCCGGCTCGAGGGAATCCTTGTCAGGCTCATGCCCGCCGTCGCTGCTGGCTGAGGCCCGTTGGTGGCGCTCGGAACTGGTGGCGCGGCCGAGGGCTTCCCGCAGCATCGCCGCCTCGTCGGGTGACATGCGTTCGACGAAGTGGACCAACGTCGCGGCGGGGTCGGTGCTGTCCGCGAGCGCCTCGCCCATCAGCTGTGCGCTGTGCACCTCTCGGGACCGCACTGGTTCGTACAGATATGCCCGGCCGGACAGGTGGCGTCGCAGCCAGCCTTTGCGATGCAGGTTGTCCATCACGGTCATGACGGTCGTGTAGGCGATCTCCCTGTGCCGGAGCAGGTCTTCGTAGACCGCGCGGACCGTTGTCGGCGCGGTCGCGGACCAGAGCCGGTCCATGACCACGGCTTCCAGCCCGCCCAGCCCGCGCATCCTGACCCCACGCTCGTCGTGTCCACCAGACCTGTGTCCACCAGACCTGCGGGTCCGCTGACTCCCGCTGCGGCACCGGGCCCCAGATTACGGCGGTTCCTCCACCCGTCCAACGCGACTCCGACGTGCTCGCGCCTGCCGCGGGCCGCTCCGCCTCCCTCGTCTCAAGGGGTGAGCGACGGGCTGGGGCGCTGAGCCTGCGCCACCACGTCAGGTGCGGGCGGCACCTCCAGCGAGTGGGGCAGCCGGAGCCGCTTGAGCAGCAGGGCGTTGACGGCGACCAGGAAGCTGGAGCCGGACATGGACAGGGCCGCGATCTCCGGACGGAGCACCAGGCCGAAGGCCGGGTCGAAGACGCCTGCCGCGATGGGGAGCGCGATGGCGTTGTAGCCGACTGCCCAGGCAAGGTTCTGCCGCATCTTGCGGACGGTACCCCGCCCGGTGAGCAGGGCGGCTGGGACGTCGAGCGGGTCGGAGCGCATGAGCACGACGTCGGCGGTCTCGATGGCGACATCCGTGCCGGCGCCAATCGCGACGCCGAGGTCGGCCTGGGCCAGGGCGGGGGCGTCGTTGACCCCGTCGCCGACCATCGCGACCCGCCGGCCGCCCCGCTGCAGTTCGGCGACCTGCGCTGCCTTGTCTCCAGGGAGCACTTCGGCGATGACCGTGTCGATGCCGAGCTGGTCGGCGATGCGTCGTGCGGTGGCCTGGTTGTCGCCGGTGAGCATGACGACCGCGACACCCGCCTCGTGCAGGGCGCCGATGGCCATCGCCGCGGTGGGACGAGGCGCGTCGGCGAGCCCGACCACGCCAGCGGCCCGGCCGTCAATGGCGACGAGCACGGCGGTCCGGCCGCCGGCGGCCAGCGTCTCGCGGCGCTGGCCCAGACTGCCCAGATGGACCCCTTCGGCGCCCATCAGCCGCTGGTTGCCGACCGCGACCCGGTGGCCGTCGACCGTGGCGACCGCGCCCTGCCCGGGCACGTTGACGAACGCCTCCGCCCGGGCCTGCGCCACGCCACGGGCGTCGGCGTGGCGGGCAACCGCCTGGGCGAGGGGGTGCTCGGACTCCCGCTCGACGGCCGCGACCAGGCGCAGCAGTTCGGCTTCGGCGGGACCGCCGTCCTGGTCGGTGACGACGTCGGTGACCTCCGGCTCGCCCTTCGTCAGGGTGCCGGTCTTGTCCATCACCACGACGTCGATCCGGGCGGACGTCTCCAGCGCGGTCGCGTTCTTGAACAGGATGCCGCGTCGGGCACCCAGGCCGGTACCGACCATGATCGCGGTGGGGGTGGCCAGGCCGAGCGCGTCCGGGCAGGTGATGACGACCACCGTGATCGCGAACAGGACGGCTTCTTGCGCCGGCCGGTCAGTGGCGAACAACCAGACCAGCAGCGTTCCGAGCCCGCCGGCGAGCGCGACGAACACCAGCCAGAACGCGGCCCGGTCGGCCAGCCGCTGGCCGGGGGCCTTGCTGTTCTGTGCTTCCTGCACGAGTGCGACGATCTGCGCCAGCGCGGTGTCGGCGCCGACCTTGGTCGCCCGGACGCGCAGCGTGCCGATGGTGTTGATGGTGGCACCGATAGCCTCAGACCCGGGCTGCTTGTGCACGAGCAGGCTCTCGCCGGTGACCATCGACTCGTCGACGTCGGACTCGCCCTCCTCGACAACACCGTCGACGGCGATCCGGCCCCCAGGCCGGACCAGCAGCAGGTCCCCGACGACGACCTCGGCCGTGGGGATCTCGACCGGTTCGCCGCCGCGGAGCACCACCGCCGTCTCGGGCGCCAGTTCGAGCAGAGACCGGATGGCGTCGTTGGCTCCGCCCCTCGCCCGCATCTCGAACCAGTGGCCCAGCAGCACGAACGCCGCGAGCACCGTGGCGGCCTCGTAGAAGACGTCGCCGCCACCAGCCAGGGTGACGACCAGGGAGTACGTCCACCCCGTGCCGACCGCCACGGCGACCAGCACCATCATGTCCAGGGTCCGGGCCCGCAGCGCCCGCACCGCCCCGTCGAAGAAGATCCACGACGCCCAGAAGACCACCGGCAGGCTCAGGGCCAGCTGGAACACGTCGTCGCGCAGGCCGAACGGGGCGGCCACCTCGAAGCCGAGCACCTCGCGGCCGATCGCCGACCACAGCAGGATCGGCACCGAGAAGACAGCCGCGACCAGGAACCGGTTGCGCATGTCGGCGACCATCGCGTCCATCGACATCGTCGCATGCCCGCCGTGCCCGGTAGGCGTCGGGGTTTCCGCCGACGCCGTGCTGTCACCCGGTGCCTGAGCTTCCTCGGTCTCAGTTTCCTCGGTCTCACTGCCGCGACCTCTGGCTGTAGCTCGCTCGGTGGCCAGCGGATCACAGACGTGGTCCGGCACGGACTGCCCGGCACAGTGGTAGCCGCAGTCGCGGACCCAGCGAGCGAGTTCTGCCACGGACGTCCGCGCCGGGTCAAACCGCACAACCGCTGATTGAGCCACCGGGTTCGCAGTCACCTCGACCACTCCGGGCCTCCGGCCGAGCACCGCCTCCACCCGTGCCTTCTCGGTCGCCCACCGCATCCCGGAGACCTCCAGGACCGCCGTCGAGACCACGTGCTGCCGAGCTTCGTCCTGATGCACGTCCACGATCGGTTCCCTTCCCGTCTTGCCGTCGCGCCGCTCCTCCAGCTTCCTACTATCGAAGCTAGTAGAGTTTGGGCTTCGCGATCTACAGCTACCCCCCGGGGGTATGAACCCTCAAGCCGGCCGGTGCCGAGGCGCCCGCCGAGGGCGGACGCGAACAGGGTGGAAGGGGTGTATCGGGCATGTTGATGAACCGGGTCGAGCCGGCGTTGGTCAGCTCGCCGCCGCGGCGCTGGCCCCGTTCGCCTTGGCGCACCTGCAGCATGGCTTGGTCCTCGAAGCTCCGGCCGTTGATCGCCCAGCGGTAGTCGGTGGCGCCCGCGCCCAGCTCGACCTGCAGCGTCCGGTCCGGCGCGCGGGTCCCAGCCCGCGACCGCCTCCACCGACCCGGCCGTCTACTACCCGGGATAGTGGGTTACCGTATGTTCCGGTCAGTCGCGCCGGACCACCTGTCGAATCCCTGCCCGGTCCAGGCGCTCCCTCCAACACACAGTCTGGGCAGGAAGGAAATCCGCGCTTCCTCCGGCCGCCGCCGCTGAAGTGGAGCTGCGTATTGCGACCGGCGTGCGCGTGCCGACCAGCGAAGCAGCCGGAGGCGCCGACGTCGCCCCCGGCGCCTCCGGGGCCTCCGGGGACGTGACGCGTACCCGCGCCGCTCGGCAGGCGGATCTTCGGCATCCTCGTTCCCTCTCGCGGGAGGCTCCGTGAATCTTGCAACGGTCTTGGTGACCGGCCTGTTCGCAGGTGGTGTGTCCTGTGCCGCGGTGCAGGGCGGCCTGCTGACCGGCCTGATCAGCCGACAGCGCGCCGCGGCGGCGGGACCAGCCGAGCTGCCCCGTCAGGCACCAGGCCGTAGTCGCCATTCAGCCCGCCATGCCCACCGCGCCCGCCCGGTGAGCCGGTCGGCGCGGGCGGTGCCGCAGGCGGATTGGCGCGTTCAGCTCGGCGAGGACCTCACCCCGGTCGGTGGGTTCCTGGCCGGCAAGCTCGTCTCGCACGTCCTGCTCGGGGCGCTGCTGGGGGCCGTGGGCAGCGCGGCGGAACTGTCGGTTGATGCGCGCACGTGGCTCCAGATCGGCGCGGGCCTGCTGATCATCGTGTTCGGTCTCGCCCAGCTTGGCGTGCCGGGTTTCCGCGGGATCGTCCTCGAGCCGCCGGCGTCGTGGATGAGGGTGGTCCGTCGCCGCGCCCGCTCCCAGGCCGC
>NZ_CDWWEW010000103.1:0-8822 GCF_977966315.1 Frankia sp. CeRuru1 | reverse complement strand
GGCCGCTCTGGCGCCGGCGCTGCTCGGCCTGGCTACTGTCCTCATCCCGTGCGGAGTGACGCTGTCGGTGGAGGCGCTCGCGCTCGCGTCCGGCTCCGCGCTGGCGGGCGCGGCGACGATGGGTGTGTTCGTGCTCGGCACGGGCCCGCTGTTCGCCGTTCTCGGCTACGCCGCCCGCAAGGCCGCGACCGCGTGGCGCAGCCGGCTGGCCGTGGTCACCGGGCTGGTCGTGCTGGCGATGGGGCTCTACACCCTCAACGGCGGCCTGCAGCTCGCCGGATCGCCGCTGGCCGCCAACCGGCTCGCCGAGCCCCTCGGGCTCACCCGGCAGCAGCCGGCTGACACGTCCGCCGCGTCGACCGCCGAGGGACGCCAGACCGTGGAGATCACGGCCCACGCCGACTCCTACAGCCCAGGCAACGTCCAGGCACGCGCCGGTGTGCCCACGACGTTGGTCGTGCACTCGGACAACGTCCGGGGCTGCATCCAGTCGTTCGTCATCCCGGACCGCGACGTCGCGAAGATCCTGCCCGTCCAGGGCGAAACGACGATCGACCTCGGAGTGCTGGAGCCCGGCACGCTGCGCTATGCCTGCGGCATGGGAATGTACACCGGGCTCATCACCGTCGTCTGAACAAGTCCTCCTCGGTTGAAGAAGAATATGAGGGAGCCGATAATGTCTGCGACCACACACGTTTTCCGCGTCGAAGGAATGCACTGCGGCAGCTGCGCGCTGCTCATCGACGACGCCCTGGAGGATCTGCCAGGCGTCCGCCGCACCCAGACGACCCTGAAGCAGGGCCGCACCACGGTCGAGCTGGAACTGAGCCAGAGCGGTCCGCAGGACGTGGTCAAGGCGATCGAAGAACTCGGCTACCAGGCATCGCCGCTGACATGACGGATCAGGCGGCGACGCGAGGACCCGTGACGAGCAGACTGTACTTCCTGTCCCCGCATGGGTTCGCCATACCACTTGCCACCGGGGAGGCCGGCATGATCCGCATGCTGTCCTTCATGACCGGATGAGCCGAGCAGTGGACGCTCCACCGACCACACCGCTCGTCATCCGCCGCACCACACATCACGTTCCGCAAGGGAGGCACGCGGCGGGACGGAGAAGAGCCGACGCTCGGATCATGACCGACGCTCGGATCATGGCCGACGTCGGGGCGGGCCGGATCGTGGCGGCGTTCGCCTCCGCTGGCGCCGCCGCCACGCATGCCGCGGTCGCGCCGGCCCATCTCGCCGACTGGCCGTTGTCGGGTGTTTTCTTCTTCGCGACGGCGGTATTCCAGGCCGGCTGGGCCCTCGCGGTGATGCGCGGTGCGGGGTCGCGGACGATGGCAGCCGGCTTTCTGGTCAACGGGGGGTCGATCCTCCTGTGGGCCCTCAGCCGCACGACGGGGTTCCCCGTCGGCCCGCACGCCGGAATTCCCGAACAGGTCGACAGAGTCGACCTCACCACGGTCGCCTTCGAGGTGGTCGTCTGCGTCCTTGCTGTGGGCTGTCTGCGGTCGCGCCAGGCGCGGGGGTTCCGCTCCTCGTTCAGCGCGGCGGTCGTGATCGGATCTGTCGGCGCCGGGATCGCCGGCTTCGCCGTGCCGGCGGTCGAACTCGCTGGAGCACACAGCCATGGCCACGGCAGCCACGACATGACCGACGAAGCCGTGCCGCATTCTCACGGTCCCGACGAGAAGACCGCGGAGGCCCCGCACGACGGCGCAGGTGAGACACCCCCCTCACCGCCTCCGGGCGACGAGTCCGGCGCCCAGGAGCAACCTTCTCAACCCGCCACCAGCCACACCCATCCTCCAGGCACCGCGCCACACGACGATTGACCCTCATACGCCAAACGGGCGGGCGTGGAGCAAGAGCCGTCCGGCGATCCTGCTGATAAGCGAGGGACCGATGGCGTTGTCCGCTTCACATCACATACCCCCCCGGGGTATGCTCCCAGTAACGGTGAGTCGATGAGAGGACACCGTTGCCGTCATGGCCCCCGTCCAGTCCTGACGCGACGCCCTCGAACATCCCGGAAGGAACGTCTGATGAGCGAGACCACCTACACCGTGACCGGTATGACCTGCGGACACTGCGTCGCCTCGGTCACCGAGGAGGTCAGCGAGATCCAGGGCGTGACGAACGTGGCGGTGGACCTGCCTTCCGGCGCGGTCACCGTCACCAGCGACCGGCAGCTCGACCCGGCCGAGGTGCGCGCCGCGGTCGAGGAGGCGGGCTACCAGTTCGTCAGCTGAGGTGCCCGAAGGAGCGCGTGCGAGATGAACACTGGAACGAAGCTGTCCGCCTTCGGCGCAGGGCTCGTCCTGGTCGCCACGGCGGCATACGGCGTGGGCAACGCCGTCGGCCCCTTGAGCACGGCCGACGCGGAGGTCGAGCACGTCTCCGCGGCGGACGCCGATCACGGGGGTGACCATGGCGGCACCACCCCGGATTCCGAGCCGGAGCTGCCGGGGGGGCTCGCGTCGAGCGCGGGCGGCTACACGCTCGTGCCCGCCGAATCGGCCCTGAACCCGAAGGCCGTCGAGGACTTCACCTTCCGGATCGTGGGACCGGACCGGGCCACTGTCACCGCGTTCGACGTCGAGCACGACAAGCGGATGCACCTGATCGTGGTGCGCCGGGACGGCACCGGGTTCCAGCACCTGCATCCCGGGATGGCGCCGGACGGGACCTGGTCGGTCCCGCTCGCCGTGCCCGCCGCCGGCTCCTACCGGGCATTCGCCGACTTCACCCCCACCGGCGGGACGGGCACCACGCTCGGCGTCGACCTGAGCGCGCCGGGCCTGTTCGAGCCGGTCACCCACGTGCCGTCGCGTACGGCGACGGTGGACCGCTACGAGGTGACGCTCAGCGGCGAGCTAGTCGGCGGGCAAGCCTCGCCGCTCACCCTCACCGTCCGCGAGGACGGCCGGCCGGTGACGGACCTGGAGCCCTACCTCGGCGCCTACGGCCACCTCGTCGCGCTGCGCGAGACAGACCTGGCCTACCTGCACGTCCACCCCGACGGTGCGACCGGCGACCGGCGACCGGCAGCCGGTCCGAAGATCCCGTTCGTCGCGGAAGTGCCCAGCGCCGGCAGCTACCGGCTGTTCCTGGACTTCCAGCACGACGGGGTCGTCCGCACGGCGCAGTTCACCGTGCCCACCGGACCGGCCCCGCCGGACGCCGACGCGTCGCCATCGGAGGGAACGCCCGATGCCGGGCACGTCGACGACGGCCACGGGCACTGATCGCGAGAGGAGGGCCGGCGCCCATGAGCACCAGCGCGACGGCTGGCACGAACACGGCCACCACGGCGGCGAACCCCGCCGACGCCGCGGTGACCGAGATCGAACTGTCGATCGGCGGGATGACCTGCGCGTCGTGCGCGCACCGCGTCGAGCGCAGGCTCAACAAGATCGACGGTGTCACCGCCACGGTCAACTACGCCACCGAGAAGGCCCGGGTGAGCGCCCCGGGCGGCGTCGACCCGGGCGTGCTGGTGGCCCAGGTCGAGGCGGCCGGCTACACCGCCGAACTGCCCCGGCCGCGGGCGGCGGACACAGAAGCGGCCGCCGGTGCGGCCGCCGGTACGGCCGACGCCGAACCGGACCCGACACGGCCGCTGCGCCAGCGCCTGATCGCCAGCGCAGTGCTGGCGGTGCCGGTGGTCGCGATGGCGATGGTCCCGGCGCTGCAGTTCACCAACTGGCAGTGGTACTCCCTCGCGCTGGCGAGCCCCGTCGTGACCTGGGCCGCCTGGCCGTTCCACCGAGCCGCGTGGACCAATCTCCGGCACGGCGCGGCCACGATGGACACCTTGATCTCGATCGGGGTCGGCGCGGCGTTCGTCTGGTCTTCGTACGCGTTGCAGTTCGGCACCGCCGGAACGCCGGGCATGGTGCACCCCTTCGAGCTGACGATCGCTCGCGGCGACGGCACCGGCAACATCTACCTGGAGGTCGCCGCCGGAGTCACCACGTTCATACTCGCCGGTCGCTACTTCGAGGCACGCGCGAAGCGGCGTGCCGGCGCGGCGCTGCGGGCGCTGCTGGAACTCGGCGCCAAGGACGTCGCGCTCCTGCGCGACGGAACCGAGGTGCGCGTCCCGATCGGCCAGCTAGCCGTCGGCGACCGGTTCGTCGTCCGGCCCGGGGAGCGGATCGCCACCGACGGCGTGGTCGAAGAAGGCTCGTCCGCCATCGACGCCTCGATGCTGACCGGCGAGTCCGTTCCGGTCGAAGTGGCACCGGGCGACGCGGTGACCGGAGCGACAGTCAATGCCGGCGGGCGGCTGATCGTGCGCGCCACCCGGGTCGGCGGCGACACCCAGCTGGCCCAGATGGCGAAGCTCGTCGAGGAGGCCCAGAACGGCAAGGCCGCCGCGCAGCGGCTCGCCGACCGGATCTCCGGCGTGTTCGTACCGGTCGTCATCGCCCTGGCCGCCGCCACCCTGGCCTTCTGGCTCGGGGCAGGCGCCGACGCTGCGGAGGCGTTCACCGCCGCGGTCGCCGTGCTGGTCATCGCCTGCCCGTGCGCGCTCGGGCTGGCCACGCCGACCGCGCTGCTGGTCGGCACCGGGCGGGGCGCGCAGCTCGGCATCCTGATCAAGGGCCCCGAGGTGCTGGAGTCCACGCGACGGGTCGACACGATCGTGCTGGACAAGACCGGAACGGTCACCACCGGCCGGATGAGCCTGGTCGAGGTCCACGTCGCCGCCGGCGTCGACGAGGCGGAGGCACTACGGCTGGCCGGCGCACTGGAGAACGCCTCGGAACATCCGATCGCCGCAGCGATCATGCGCGGGGCCCGCGACCAGGTCGGCAGCCTGCCCGACGTCGAACAGTTCACCAACCTGGAAGGACTCGGCGTGCAGGGCGTCGTCGACGGGCACGCCGTGCTCGTCGGGCGCTCGGCGCTGCTGGACGAGTGGAGCCAGCCGCTTCCCCCGGACCTCGCCACGGCCAAGTCCGCCGCCGAGGAAGCCGGCCGCACCGCCGTCGGCGTCGCCTGGGACGGCCGGGCCCGCGCCGTGCTCGTCGTCGCGGACGTGGTCAAACCCACCTCGGCGCAGGCTGTCACCCAGCTTCGCCGCCTGGGACTGACCCCGGTCCTGCTCACCGGCGACAACACGACGGTCGCCCGAGCGGTGGCCTCGGAAGTGGGCATTGACGCCGGCCCTGACACCGTCGTCGCGGAGGTCCTGCCCACCGGCAAGGTCGACGTGGTCAAGCGCCTGCAGGCCGAGGGCAAGGTGGTTGCGATGGTCGGCGACGGCGTCAACGACGCCCCCGCCCTCGCCCAGGCCGACCTCGGCCTGGCCATGGGCACCGGCACGGACGTCGCGATCGAGGCCAGCGACCTCACCCTCGTCCGGGGCGACCTCCGGGCCGCGGTCGACGCGATCCGGCTGTCCCGCCGCACCCTGGCGACGATCAAAGGAAACCTGTTCTGGGCGTTCTCGTACAACGTCGCCGCGCTGCCCCTGGCCGCGGCCGGCCTGCTCAACCCCATGATCGCCGGAGCCGCCATGGCGTTCAGCTCAGTGTTCGTCGTCGCGAACAGCCTGCGACTGCGGCGTTTCACCGGCCAGATCGACGATCCGCCAGCGACGACAGCTGCGCGGAACCTGTCAACCTGATCGAGACAAGATCTTGTAGGAATTACTGAGCTGGCTGTTCTGTGGCGGTGGCGGGCTGGGCCGGGATCGTTCCGGGTGGGTTGATCCAGGCGGGTGCCGGCAGCGGTGGTGGCGCGGGCGGCCGGCGGACGAACCGTTTCGTCGGGTAGCCAGACGTCGACGAGTGTGCCGAAGTCCTCCTCGGCGAAGGGGAACGCGCGGTTCATCGCCGTCACCAGGCGCCGGGCGGCCGCGTCGTCGAAGCCTGGAACGTTCGGCCTGAGGTGTTCGACGGCCTCGGCGAGGATTGCGGAACTCCAGCAGGCCGCGGTCCATCAGCTTGCGGACCTGGGGACGTGACATGCCTAGCAGCACCGCCGCCTCCGTCGGCGTAACCTCGGCGGCGCGAGGGGTCACGACGAGTTCCTCGCCTCTCACCCGGGCGTCGAGCA
This sequence comes from Frankia sp. CeRuru1, assembly GCF_977966315.1. Classification (NCBI taxonomy): domain Bacteria; kingdom Bacillati; phylum Actinomycetota; class Actinomycetes; order Frankiales; family Frankiaceae; genus Frankia; species Frankia sp. CeRuru1. The sequence goes on along the minus strand of NZ_CDWWEW010000103.1, from coordinate 2,750 downwards.
ACCGCGAGACCAGTTCAGCCGTCTCGCGGGAGAGTGCCACCCGCACCTCTCCACTGGACATCGCCAGGGCGCGGTGCAGAGCCTCGGCATCGCGTAGCAGCAGCTCTGTCATGCCAGCCTCATCCGCTCCACGTGCACCAACTGCACCACGACACGGCGACACGGCGGCGTGCATCCGCCGCGCCAGGCGGAGCGAACCGGATCTTGTCGCCGATTACCAATGCGTCCACGCCCCGAAGTGACCCCGCCATTCATGGTGGAGGAGGAACGCCGGCGGTCGCTGTCCACGGAAGCGGGATCACTCCATTCTTCCGCTTACGAGACACGGGCACGGCGCCGAATCGTACCCTGGCGCCCGCGCGCTCTGGTGGGGCAGCTGGGTGGCGGCGAGCGTGGTCGGCCGCTCGGGTGGCCCGGGCTGAGATCGTCGATCTCCGTGTGCCTGCTGCGTAGGGTGGTGGGCGGAGCGCTTCCCTGCTGGTGGCCCCGGGACCCGCGGAATTGCGAAGCGATTTCGGGGGAATGGAGGAGGTGACGATCGGTGAGTCGCCGGTTCCAGACGGCTGGTCCGTGCCGCCCGGGGATCGACTACATGATCCCGGCGCTGTCGCGGCTACCGGAGGTGCCCGGTCTCGTCGAGCAGGAGGGGTACTTCGTCGTGCACGCGCCGCGGCAGACGGGGAAGACGACGACGCTGCAGGCTCTCGCGGACGAGCTGACCGCGCGGGGGCGGTACGCGGCCGTGCTGTTCTCCTGCGAGGTCGGCCGGGCGGCACACGACGACTACGGCCGCGCGGCGCGGGGCATTCTCCAGATGATCCGCGAGGCCGCCGAGGACGCGCTCCCGACGGAGCTGCGCCCGCCGCAATGGCCCGACGCCCCAGACGAGACCCTGCTGGGCACGGCACTGCGCGCGTGGGCGCGGGCCTGCCCACGGCCCCTGGTGCTGTTCTTCGACGAGATCGACGCCTTGCAGGGGCAGAGCCTGCTCAGCATCCTAAGCCAGCTGCGCAACGGCTACCGTGGTCGCCCCAGCCAGTTCCCGGCGTCGATCGCGCTGTGCGGCCTGCGCGACATCCGCGACTACAAGTCGGCCGCGGGTGGCGACCCGTCCCGATTGGGGACGTCCAGCCCTTTCAACATCAAGCTGGAGTCGCTGCGGCTGGGGGACTTCACCCCGGACGAGGTCGCCGAACTCTACGGCCAGCACACCGCGGACACCGGGCAGGAGTTCACGCCAGCGGCGGTGGCGCGGGCCTACGAGCTGACCGCCGGTCAACCGTGGCTGGTCAACGCACTCGCGCGTGAGATCGTCGTGAAGCTGGCGGTGCCGGCCTCGGCGCCGATCACGGTCGACCACCTGGAGCAGGCCAAGGAACGACTGATCCTTGCCCGGGCGACCCACCTGGACTCCCTGGCGGCCCGGCTTGCCGAGCCCCGTGTCCGCCGGATCGTGCAGCCGCTGCTGGCCGGCGACCTCATCCAACTCAACCCCTATGACGACGACCTCGCCTACACCCGCGACCTCGGCCTGATCGCCCCAAAGAATCCGGTGCGGATCGCCAACCCGATCTACCGTGAGGTCATCGTCCGGGTCCTGACCTCACAGGTCGAGGCCAACGTCGTCGCCGACCCCCGCAGCTTCGTCCGGTCAGACGGCCGTTTCGACTTCCAGATGCTGCTGCGGGAGTTCGCCGAGTTCTGGATCGAACACGGCGATGTCCTCACGTCGACCGAGCACTACCACGAGGTCGCCCCGCAGCTCGTCCTCATGGGATTCCTCCAACGCGTCGTCAACGGTGGCGGCTATGTGGAACGCGAGTACGGCGTCGGCGCCGGGCGGATCGACCTGCTCGTGCGATGGCCCTACACGGATCAGGGCGGCAAACGCCGCTGGCAGCGCGAGGCCCTCGAGCTCAAGGTCTGGCACCCGGGCAAGGCAAACCCGCTGCGCCAGGGCCTGGCCCAGCTCGACCGCTACCTCGACCGTATCGGCCTCGACGCTGGGACCCTCATCCTCTTCGACCGCCGCCCAGGCGCAGCGGACATCACCGAACGCACCCAGTTCGATACGGTCACCACACCGACGGGCCGCGCTGTAACCCTCCTGCGAGCCTAAGTGGTTGGCGCTGGAAGTTCCTCGGGGGTCGTCAGGCGGCCTCGGGCACGGGCTGACGGACGGCCGCTGCGGGTTCCTGGTCCGGGAGCCGGGCGAGGTGCCGGGCGAGATCGGCGGCGGTGTACTTCCACTTGAACGGCGTCGCGGTCACGTTGTAGCGGGCGATGAATGCCTGCAGCGTGGCCGCGAGCGCCTCGGTGCTGGCGAAGTCGTTCGGGGACACGACCTTCCGCTGGATGACCGAGAAGAAGATCTCTACCTGGTTCAGCCAGGAGGCGTGGACCGGGGTGTGGATCAGCACGCAGGTCGGATGTGCCTTCTTCAGTCGTTTGATCGAGGCCTGGCCGCGGTGGTCGGAGCCGTTGTCCACGATCACGAATACCCGAGGCGCGTCGCGGTAACGGGGCATGGCCATGAGCTGGTCCATCAGGGCCGCGAACGGGGCGATGCCGGTCGTCGGCGGCGTCGTCGCGATGACCTGCCCGGTGTGCACGTCGAGCGCGGCGAGCAGCGCGAGCGCGCCGTGGCGTTCGTACTCGTGCTCGACGCGCATGACCCGCCCCGGGGCGGGTGGGGCCGTGGGGTGGACCCGGGCGCGTACCTGGATCGACGGCTTCGCGTCGATGGAGAT
>NZ_CDWWEW010000102.1:1758-14953 GCF_977966315.1 Frankia sp. CeRuru1 | reverse complement strand
CCGGCCCGGGCGCAGGCCAGCGTGGCGGGAACCAGGTTCGCGTCCGTCCCGGCCGCCGCCCGCAGGCCGAGCAGCGCCTCCGTCACCGCCCGGTCGTCGCGGCCGGCCCGCCAGGCCGCCAGCTCCGCGCGGGTCGCCTCCTCCAGCGCCGGATCGACCGTCTGGATCGCGGCGGAAAGATCGACGAGCAGCGGATTCGGCTCGGTCTCGGTGAACCGGTTCACCCCGACGACAACGTCCTCACCGCTCTCGATGCGAGCCCGCCGCGCCGCCTGGGACGTCACCAGCTGCGACTTCATATAGCCGCTCTCGACCGCGGCGACGGCGCCCCCCATCTCCTGAACCCGGTCGATCTCCGCCCTGGCCGCGGCCACGAGCTGACCGACCCGCTTCTCTACCACGACCGAACCGGCGAACAGATCGTCATACTCCAACAGATCGGTCTCATGAGCGAGGATCTGCTGAATGCGCAGCGACCACTGCTGATCCCACGGCCGGGGCAGGCCCAGCGCCTCGTTCCAGGCCGGCAGCTGCAACGCCCGACACCGCGCGTGCTTCGACAGCGTCACCCCCAGCGCCTCCAGCACAATCCGGATGATGTTGTTTTCCGGCTGGGCCTCGGTCAGCCCCAGCGAGTTGACCTGCACCCCGTACCGGAACCGGCGCTGCGCCGGCTCCCGAACCCCGTACCGGGAGGTCAGCAACTCATCCCACAACACCGTGAACGCCCGCATCTTGCACATCTCCTCCACGAAACGCTCCCCGGCGTTGACGAAGAAGGAGATCCGACCACACACCTCACCCATCCACTCCGCGTCCGCCCGCTCCAGCTCCCCGCGGCCCGCCTCCGCCCGGCCCGCCTCCGCCCGGCCTACCGGGATCCCCCGCGCGGCGGCCACGGCATCGAGCACCGCGATCGCCGTGCACATCGAATAGGCCAGTTCCTGAACCGGCGTGGCCCCGGCCTCCTGCAGGTGATAACTGCAGATGTTGATCGGGTTCCAGCGGGGCAGCTCGGCCACCGTGTAGGCGATCAGGTCGGTGATCAGGCGCAGCGACGGGCCCGGCGGGAAGACATAGGTCCCCCGCGACAGATACTCCTTGATGATGTCGTTCTGGGTCGTCCCAGCCAGCTCCGCCGGATCGGCCCCCTGCTCCTCCGCGACCACCTGGTACAATGCCAGCAGCCACATCGCGGTGGCGTTGATCGTCATCGACGTGTTCATCCGCGCCAGCGGAATCCCGTCGAACAACCGCCGCATGTCACCGAGATGCGCGATCGGCACCCCTACCCTGCCCACCTCGCCACGGGCAAGGGCGTGATCCGGGTCGTAGCCCGTCTGCGTGGGCAGATCGAACGCCACCGACAGCCCGGTCTGCCCCTTGGCCAGATTGCGCCGATACAGCGCGTTACTCTCGGCCGGGCTCGAATGCCCGGCATAGGTGCGGATGATCCACGGACGGTCCCGCTTTGTCTCCGCTCGGCCCGCGCCCGCCATCTCAGCCTTCCGTCCGGGGTTCCGGCCGGCCAGGCTGCTCGCCGCCGCGCGCCTCGCCGTAGGCCCGCTTGGGCACCATGACCTTGCGGCGGTAGATGCAGACGAGGACGCCGTCCTGGTTGTAACCGCGGGTTTCGACGGTGACGATCCCGCGGTCGTCCTTGCTCTTCGACTCGACCTTGTCGAGGACGGTGGACTCGCCGTAGATCGTGTCACCGTGGAACACCGGCTTCACGTGCCGTAGCGACTCGACCTCCAGGTTGGCGATCGCCTTCCCGGACACGTCGGCCACCGACATTCCCAGCAGCAGGGAGTAAACGTAGTTCCCGACGACGACGTTCCGTTTGAACTGGGTGGTCTCCTCGGCGAAATGGGAGTCCAGGTGCAGCGGATGATGGTTCATCGTGAGCAGGCAGAAGAGATGGTCGTCGTACTCGGTGACCGTCTTGCCCGGCCAGTGCTTGTAAACCGCACCGACCTCGAACTCCTCGAAGTAACGCCCAAACTGCATCTGGAACTCCCTCGCCTGATCGCGGCACACTCAACTCGTCAGGGACGCACCAGCCCCTCAGCCCGGAAGCTGGTACTCCTTCAGCAGTGCCCGGCTGATGATGCGCTTCTGTACCTCGGAGGTCCCCTCTCCGATGAGCATGAAGGGGGCCTCCCGGTACAGGCGCTCGATCTCGTACTCCTTGGAGTAGCCGTAGCCGCCGTGGATCCGGAAAGCCTCGGTCGTCACCTCGTGGCAGTACTCGCTGGCAAGGTACTTGGCCATCCCTGCCTCGACGTCGTTGCGCTGCCCGTCGTCCTTCCTGCGGGCGGCGCTGACCATCATCAGATGCCCGGCCTCCACCTTGGTCGCCATCTCGGCGAGCTTGAACGCGATGGCCTGATGCTCCGCGATAGGCCGACCAAACGTCCGCCGCTGCTGAGCGTAGGCGATGCCCAGCTCAAACGCCCGGATCATAATCCCGCAGGCCCGCGCGGCGACGTTGACCCGGCCGACCTCCACGCCGTCCATCATCTGGTAGAAACCCTGGCCCCGGCCGTCCTCGCCGCCGAGGATCGCCGACGCGGGCACCCGATGGTCGGCCAGCACCATCTCGGTGGTCTCGACCCCCTTGTACCCGAGTTTCTCCAGCTTTCCCGGGATGGTGATCCCGCCGTGTGTCCGGAACCCGGGTTCCTTCTCCAGGAGAAACGTCGTCATGTTCCGGTAGACCGACTGGGCACCCTCGTCGGTCTTGACCAGGGTGGCGACGACGCCGGCGCGGGCGCCGTTCGTCAGCCACATCTTCTGGCCGTTGAGCACGTAGTCGTCGCCGTCCCGGTCGGCCCGGGTGGTGATCGCGGAAACGTCGGAACCGCAGCCCGGTTCGCTCATCGAGAACGCCCCGCGGAGCTCGCCGGTGGCCATGACCGGGAGCAGCCGCCGTTTCTGCTCCTCCGAGCCGTGCTGGAGGATCAGGTAGGCGACGATGAAGTGGGTGTTGATGACCCCGGAGACACTCATCCAGCCGCGGGCGATCTCCTCCACGACGAGCGCGTAGGTCAGCAGGGACTCGCCGAGCCCGCCGTACTCCTCCGGGATGGTGATGCCGAACAGGCCCATCTCCTTCATCGCCTCGATGATGTCCTCGGGATACTCATCCCGATGCTCGAGGTCGTTCGCATGGGGAAGAATCTCCTTGTCGACGAAGGTCCGTACCGCCGCAAGGATGTCCCGCTGCACATCGGTCAGACCGTCGGTCTGCGCGATCCTGCCCATGTTCCGCTCCCGTCGCTGCCCCCGATGCCTGAGGGGAGAGCAGAAACGCACTCAGGCAGCGGGATGGTTTCATCATGGCCACGCGCCACGCGCCACGCGCCACGCGCCACGCGCCACGCGCCACGCGCCGGGCGCGCCGATCCGCCCCGACTCGGGCGGATTCAGCCGACCGGTGGTTCGAACTTCACCGTACGCTGCATCCCCGCGGCGCGGCCCTTGCCCGCGACGACCTCGGCCATCTTCCGGCTCGCCTCGTCGATCATCTCGTCGCCGAGCATCACCGCACCGGTCAGACCGCCCGCGGCCGAGGTGTGCCAGGCATAGGCCTCCAGGATCAGCTCGGCATGGTCGTAGTCGGCCTGCCGGGGCGCGTAGATCTCGTTGGCCGCCTCAATCTGGCCCGGGTGCAGCACCCACTTGCCGTCGAACCCGAGCGCCGCGGACCTGCCCGCCACCGCCCGGAACCCGTCCACATCACGGATCTGCAGAAACGGCCCGTCGATCGCCTGCACCCCGCGGGCGCGCGCGGCCTCGAGAATCTTGAACAGCACATAGTGAAATGGGTCACCCGGATAGTCCGGACTGAGCGCCCCCACCACCAGCGACGGCATGTTCACCGACGCCATGAAATCCGCCGGGCCGAAGATGATCGTCTCGATCCGCGGGCTCGCGAACGCGATCTCCTTGACGTTCGACAGCCCCAGCGCATTCTCGATCTGCGCCTCGATCCCGATCCGGCCCACCTCGAGCCCCATGACCTTCTCGATCTGGGTGAGCAGCAGGTCCAGCCACGCCACCTGCTCCGCCGACTGCACCTTCGGCAGCATCACGCAGTCCAGGTTCGCCCCCGCGCCCTCCACCACCTCGATCACGTCGCGGTAGGTCCAGCGCGTGGTCAGGTCGTTGACCCGCACCACCCGGGTCTTCCCCGCCCAGGCGCCCTCGTTCAACGCCGCGACCACGTTCGCCCGCGCTGACTCCTTCGCGCCGGGAGCCACCGAGTCCTCCAGGTCACAGAACACCTGATCGGCCGGCAACCCCTGGGCCTTGCCCAGCATCTTCGGCGACGAGCCGGGAACGGCCAGACACGACCGGCGCGAACGCAGCGACATGACTACCCCACATCTCTCACAGGCCGGATCTCGATGAACGGACGAACACCCAGCGGACAGGGACATCGACGCGGAACCGAGGCTTCGTCATCCGTCAGCGCGGCCCCCGCACCCCCTACCAAGGGTCTCCACAGGTCGCTACCGCCCGATCACAGGAATCGCCCGGTAGCCCGATATTAGCCCATCCGATAATCTTGGATTGTGCATCTAGGTTTTATCACAGCCCCCCACGCCGGGCATCCGATTCGCGCTCACCATGTGCGCCACATTCGTCACCTTATGTAAGGTACAGGTAAGGTACCGGATCCGTCGGCACGGTGCCTCGGGCGCCGTCCGCCCTCGTCCCATGGCCGGGTTCGCTTCCGGTCGGATCAGTTGACCTGGCGCTCGTGGCCCTCCCAGTACGGGGCGCGCAGCTTGAACTTCTGCAGCTTGCCGGTGGCGGTGCGGGCAAGCTGGTCGCGGAACTCCACCGAGGTGGGTGCCTTGTAGCCGGCGAGCCGCTCCTTGCAGTGCTTGATCAGCTCCGTCTCGGTCGCCGTCCGGCCCTCGGCGAGCACGACCAGCGCCTTGATCGTCTCACCCCACTTCTCGTCGGGCACGCCGATCACCGCGACCTCGGCCACCGCCGGGTGGCTGAACAGGCAGTCCTCGACCTCGATCGACGAGACGTTCTCACCGCCGGTAATGATCACGTCCTTCTTGCGGTCACTGATCGTCAGGTGGCCCTCGTCGTCGATCACGCCGCCGTCACCGGTGTGGAACCAGCCGCCCACCAGGGCCCTGGCCGACTCCTCCGGCCGCTCCCAGTAGCCCGCCAGGACCACGTTGGAGCGGGCTAGCACCTCACCGGAGTCCGAGAGCTTGAGCGTGACGCCCAGAGCGGGCGCACCCGCACGGACGAGCTTGCCCGCGCGATCCTCGGGCGGCAGGTCGTCCCACTCCACGCGGGAACGGTTGATCGTGAGCAGCGGCGAGGTTTCGGTGAGGCCGTAGATCTGGATGAACTCCCAGCCGAGCTCCTCCTCGACCCGTTGGATCGTTTTGGTGGGCGGCGGAGCACCCGCGCAGATGACCCGCACGCGGTCGCGGCCAGGGACCTCGCCGTCCCAGTCCCGGACGGCGTCGAGCACGGCGTTGACCACAGCCGGCGCGGCGCACATCACGGTGACGCCGTGCTGCTCCACGCGGCGCAGGATCTCCGGGCCGTCGATCTTGCGCAGCACCACCTGCTGGACGCCGAGACCGGTCATGCCGAACGGCATGCCCCAGCCATTGGCGTGGAACATCGGCAGCGTGTGCAGGTAGACGTCGCGGTCGGTGACACCGGCGTGCAGCGCGAAGGTGACCGCGTTGACCCAGATGTTGCGGTGGGTGATCTGCACGCCCTTGGGCCGCGCGGTCGTGCCGCTAGTGTAGTTGATCGTGGCGGTGGCGTTCTCGTCCGGCTCCCACGGCGTGGGCTCGGTGTCGAAGCGGTAGAATTCGGCGTCGCTCTCGGCCCCCAGCACGAACTTCTGCCTCGCGGTCACGCCGGAGAGCCTCTCCTCCAGCTCGGGGTCGATGAGCAGTACATCGGAGCCGGAGTGCTCGACGATGTAGCTGACCTCCTCCGGCGAGAGACGGAAGTTCACCGGGACGAGCACCCGGCCGTACCCGCTGACACCGAAGAACGACGCGAGCAGGCGGGCGCTGTTGTGCGACACGATCGCGACGCGCTCACCGTGGCGCATGCCTAAGGCGTCCAGGCCCGCCGCCTGCGCACGGGCGGTCTCACCCAGGCGGGCGTAGGTCAGGTCCGGCCACGGCTGGGCGGGCTGGTCCGGTTCGTCCACGACACCGACACGCCTGCCGTACACCGCGACCGCTCGATCAAGGAAATCACGTGCACCGAAAGGCACCAACATCGCTGGCCTCCAGGGGGCTGTGGGCGGTGCTGCCGAACCTCACCGGTCGAATCGAGTGTGATCCCAAAGTGTAGGCACGGTAAACGGCGAGGGCTTGTACGCCGGCGACAGGCGCTTGCACCCACCCGCCACACGACGTCGGCGCGGGCCCGGTCAGGCCGCCGCCGTCGGTGCTGTCGAGCTGCTCGCAGTGTGGCTACGCCGGGTGGTTCGTGAGGAACAGGTTCGTTAGGAACAACTGTTTGCAATGTTCACCCAGGCAGCCTTGCCCGTTCCGGGCGGCGCAGTCGTCCGGACAAGCCGCGCGGGCATTGTGCTGGACATGCCGGGTGCGCCCGCGCACCGAAGTCGTCCGCGAGTACTACATCGACGACCTGCTGACGAGCTTAGGTGAGGATCGGGAGGAAACCCTGGTGTCTGCTTCTCTTCGGACAGCGACTGACGGCGACATCGATCGCCTGGCCGGCTTGCTTGCCACCGGCCACGACCTACTCAGCACACAGCCCCGCCCTCGCCTCGACAGCGGGTGGCTCCGCGGATTGCTCACCCAGCCCAGGTGGCGGGCCCTCCTCGCTGAGGACGCGGACCGGCTGCTTGGGGCCGCGGTCCTCGATGCTTCTTCCTGCTGGACCCGACCGCCCTCCGCGGCGCGCCTTGAGGCACTCGTGATCGCTCCCGAGACGCCGGCCGGCGTCGCCGAGACACTCGTGGGGCTCTGAGGTGGTCGCTGGTGGAGACGGCGTGAGGGCGGCGATCGCGGGTATCACGCAACGGTCATGTCCCCTCACGCAGAGCGGATCTTTCGATCGTGTTCGGGCGCTAGGAGAGCCATGAGCCCAGAGGGTCGCGGACCGGCCGAGCCGGTGCGGGTGGGTGCGGGCAGTGGGACACCGGTCTGGCCCGCCGGCGACGGTGCGCACGCGTCGCGGCTCGAGACCGTCGCCTCCTGGGCCGCCGTGTCCGCGATCGTGATGGCCGCGGTCGTGCTGCTCGGCTGGGCCCTGGACAACCGCGCGCTCACGAGCATCAGACTCGGCTGGCCGTCGATGAAACCAAACGGGGCCGTCTGCGGCCTTCTGCTCGGGTTCTCGCTGTGGAGCCGGCTCGGCCGGCGGCGAGCCGCCGTCCGGGCGGCGGGACAGGTGGCCGCCGCCCTCGCACTGGCGATCTCCGGACTGTCCCTTGCCGAGTCGGCCGTGGATCGGAATTTCGGCATAGACGAACTTCTCTTCACCGACCAGGCCACAACCTCGCAGTCTCACCCGGGGCGGATCGTGCCTTTCGGCGCGGCCATTCTGGCGCTGTTGTCGCTCGCCCTGCTGCTGTTCGATACCCGCCGGTGGCAAGGAAGGTACGTGGCCCAGGTCCTGGTCTGCGCCGCGGGGTTCATCTCCCTCACGGTGCTGCTGAGCTATCTGTACGGGGTCGATTTCACCTCCGGTTACACAAGGGTCGCCGTCCCGGCGGCGGTCATCACGCTGGTGCTGTCGGTCGGGGCAATGCTGGCACGGTTGGGTCATACCCCGCTGGCGATCCTGGCCAGCGCCGGGGCCGGCGGGGGCGTCGCCCGCCGGTTGCTGCCGGCCACGGTCATCGTCCCGGTCGTCGTCGGGACGATCGCGGTGGTGCTGTGGCGGCTCGGGCTCTACGGCGTCGCGTTCCGGGTTGCCGCAGTGGTCTCCTATACCGTGGTCATGCTGCTGGCGGTCACCGTCGGGATCTGCCGGCGGCTGGATCATGCCGATGCCGAACGACTGTGCGTCTCCGCCAATCTGGCCGCGGCCAACGAGCGGTTGGCGGGGACGAACACCCGGTTGGCGGAGGCGAACACGCGCCTCCTCGAGGCCAACAAGCGGATGCACGAGGCCATCGACGAGCTCGGCAGTTTCACCTACAGCGTCTCCCACGACCTGCGGGCGCCACTGCGGTCGATGAGCGGTTTCTCCCGGATCCTGATGGACGAGTACGCCGAGGACATGCCCGAGCAGGCCCGCGGCTATCTCGGCCGGGTGCAACGCAGCTCCGACCGGATGGGCGCGTTGATCGACGACCTGCTCGCCTTCTCCCGCCTGGGCAGGCAGCCCATGAGTAAGCGGGAGGTGGACCCGGCGACGATCGTGTCCGCGGTGCTGGCGGAGCAGGAGGGCGACCGCGCCGGCCGCCCGGTGCGGATCACCGTCGGGGATCTTCCCCGTGAGATGGCCGACCCGGCGTTGCTCAAGGTGGTCTACGCCAACCTGCTGTCGAACGCGGTCAAGTTCACCCGGGGCCGTGACCCCGCCCGCATCGAGATCGGCAGCCGCCACGAGGACGGGCGGGTGGTCTTCTACGTCGCCGACAACGGGGCCGGTTTCGATCCGCGGTACGCGGACAAGCTGTTCGGGGTGTTCCAGCGGCTGCACCGCTCGGAACAGTTCGAGGGAACGGGTGTCGGTCTCGCGCTGTGCCAGCGCGTCATCGCCCGCCATGGCGGGCGGATCTGGGCGGAGGCGGCGCAGGGGAAAGGCGCGACCTTCTTCTTCACTCTGAGCGAGGAGGTATCGGCGTGAACACCGAAAGACCGAATATTCTACTGGTGGAGGATGATCCCGACGATATCGAACTTACCCTGCACGCACTGCACACAAAGAATATCATGGCTTCGATCGAGGTTCTCCGGGACGGAGCCGAGGCGCTCGCCTTCCTCTTCCGTACCGGCCCCTACGCCGACCGGTCGCCGGACAGGGATCCGAAGGTCGTTCTGCTCGATCTCAAGCTGCCGAAGGTCGACGGCCTGGAGGTCCTGCAACGGCTGAAGGGTGACCCGACACTTCGGACCGTGCCGGTGGTGATGCTGACCTCCTCCCACGAGGAACGGGACATCGTGGCCAGCTACGACCTCGGAGTCAACAGCTACATCGTCAAACCGGTCGACTTCGACCAGTTCACCGAGGCGGTGCGGACGGCGGGAATGTACTGGCTACTGCTCAACCGGCAGTCCGCCCAGAGCGCCCAGAACACCCAAAGCGATGCCGATGCCGATGCCTCACCCGCCGCGGAAGGGTGAAGCGGCGGTCGGCTGAGCGGCGGCCGGCTATGTAGGTGGTGGCCGGCTGAGCGGCGGCGGGACAGGTGACGGCGGGACAGGTGCGCATGATGCCACGTATTCACGTCCTCATGATCGAGGACAGCGACGACGATGCCGTGCTCGTCATCGAACGACTGCAACGCGGCGGTTTCGAGGTGACCTACGATCGGGTGGAGGACTCCGAGGCGGCCGCGTCGGTTCTCCGTACCCGGCCTCCGGACCTGGTGATCTGCGACTACCACATGCCGGCGTTCGGCGCCGAGGCGGCCCTGACGCAGCTGCGCGCCAGCGGCCTCGACATCCCGTTCATCGTCGTCTCCGGCCAGGTCGGCGAGGAGACGGCGGCGGCCCTCATGCGGGCCGGCGCGCACGACTTCCTGCTCAAGGATCGCATGAGCCGACTCGTCCCCGCGGTGCAGCGCGAACTGCGGGAGGCCGACGGCCGGCGGAGACGACGGCAGGCCGAGGCCGCCCTACGGCGCAGCGAGGAGCGGTTCCGGCTGCTCGCCGAGCAGGCGACGGACGTCCTCTTCCGCTGCCGGCTGTGCCCGCGGGCCGAGGTCGAGTACGTCAGCCCGGCGATCAAGATGATCATCGGCTACCCGCCCGAGGACCTGTGCGGCCGCCCCGACACCCTGTTCTCGCTGGTCGACGAGGCGGACCGGCCCACCATCGAGGGCTCGTGGCGCACGGCGAACCCCGAACCGCTGCGGGTCCGGTGGCACCCGCGAGAGGGCGGCGAGGTCTGGACGGAGCAGCGCGTGGTCGGCGTCCACGACGACCAGGGCCACCTCGTAGCGGTGCAGGGCATCCTGCGTGACGTGACCGAGCAGGTCCATGCCGACGAGGAACGGGAGCGGCTGCGGCGCCAGCTGGATCAGACCGAGCGGCTGGAGTCCCTCGGCCGGCTCGCGGGCGGCGTGGCGCACGACTTCAACAACCTGCTCGGCGTGATCACCGGCTATGCGGAGATCGTCCTCGACACCCTTCCCGACGACGACCCGTGCCGGGCCGACATGGACGAGATCAGCCGTGCCGCCGACCAGGCCGCCGGACTGACCCGCCAACTGCTCACCTTCAGCCGGCAGGAGTCGTCAAAGCCGGAGACCCTCGACCTCAACGCGGTGGTCGAGGGGACGCGGAACCTGCTGCGGCGCACCATCGGCGAGGACATCGAGATCGTCACCCTCCTCGACCCCGATCTCCACCCCGTCACGATCGACCCGAGCAAGATCCAACAGGTGGTGATGAACCTGGTCGTCAACTCCCGTGCGGCCATGCCCGGCGGCGGCCGCCTCACCCTCAGCACGGCGAACCTGGACCGGGACGGCGGCCCGTCTCCCGCGGACCGCCCGGCCGCGCACGGGCGGCCGTCGCCGGAAGAACGCCCGAAGCGCGGCTGGGCGTGCCTGGCGGTCGCCGACACCGGGTGCGGCATGAGCCCTGAGGTGGTCCGTCGCGCCATCGAACCCTTCTTCACCACCAAGGGACCCGGTGAGGGGACGGGACTCGGCCTCGCCACCGTCTACGGGGCGGTCAAGACGGCCGGCGGCGAGGTCGACATCGAGTCCGAGGTCGGGAAGGGGACGACCATCCGGATCCTGCTGCCCGCCACGGCGAGGACCGGGTCCGCTCCCGTCGATGCCGCCCGGGACGATGCCGCCCAGAACGATGCCACCCGGAACGATGCCACCCGCGGGCAGGGGAAGACGATCCTCGTCGTCGAGGACGACGCGGCCGTGCGCGCCGTCACCACGCGCATCCTCGTGCGGTCCGGCTACCACGTCCACGAGGCGGGTTCCCCGGCCGAGGCCCTCGACCGGTTCGGTCCCGGGACGACGCGGATCGACGCCCTGCTCACCGACGCGATCATGCCCGGCATGACGGGCTACCAGCTCATCGAACAGTTCCGTCGGGCCCGCCCCGAGCTGCCGGTCATGCTGATGTCGGGCTACGCCGCCGACGCCGAGAAGTCCGTGGCCGGCTCGCCGCCCGGCGTCGCCCACCTCCAGAAGCCGTTCACCGCCCGCACCCTTCTCGACAGCCTGGAACGAACCCTGCACCCACGCTGACCGGCGGTGCAGAGGGTGCGGCCGGTGCCGGCGCACCACGGGCAATGCCAGATGAACCTCTGCGGGCGTCCGAGAACCCTGGCGTAGACGGTGACCCGGACCCCGTACCCGCAGCAGCCCAGACAGATCTGGGCCCGGACTGTCATCGGTCGAGACCGTCGACGGCGTTCGCGAGGATCGCAAGAGATGTCGGTGGGGATGCGACGGTACGCGGCCAACTGGCAGCCGAGCGGGCCGCCGCCTCGTCGTGGCTGGACGACTACGCCCACCCCGCGATCACCGGTGTCGCCCCTCCCCCGGAGGCAGGTAAGCATCTGTTCGACGCGTTCCGGGCGACGAACGCCTCGCTCGGCATCACCCTTGACCAGCTGCGTCACGACAAAACCGACGCGCTCAACCGGACCCTGGCCGTGACGATCAGGGTGATCGGCGGCCTGCTGGCGATCGGTCTGGCGGTGGGTACCCGGACCACGGTGATCACGACCCGATGCCTGGTCTGCCCGCTGCAGAACGTCACCGCCGCGGTGCGGTCGTTGGCCCTGGGACGGCTGAATACCCGCGTCACTCCCGCGCGGCCGCAGGAGACGCAGGAGGCGGGGAGGTCGATCAACACCCTCGCGGACCAGCTGGACCGGGTAGCGGTCGAACGCGCCCGCTCAGCCGCCGAGCTGCGAACGGCCAACGACGAGCTACGGGCGGCAAACAACGAGCTGGAGGCCTTCTCCTACAGCGTGTCTCGTGACCTTCGGACACCGCTGCAGGCTGTCAGCGGGTTCTCCAGGATTCTGGTCGATCAGCACGCTGCGGAGATGTCGGGGCAGGCCCGGGGCTATCTGGACCAGGCGTCGATGGTGGACCAGGCAATCGCCGCGCGGCTACGCGCGCTGCTCGCCCCGGATCGCGAGGTCATGGTCGCGCACGTGCAACTGCTGCAGGCCAAGAGCATCGACCTGCTCATCGCCTTCATCCTGCGTGGTATTGCCGGCGCTGCCCCGCAGGCGAGATGTGCTGCTGACGGGACCGGGTGAGCGTGCCGCTCGTGGGTGTAGGGCGACGAGGACGGCGATCAGGGGCACGGTGAGGAGGAAGGCGGCGCGCAGGCCGACGGCGGTGGCGATGGTGGCCAGGGCGGCGGGGGCGGTAAGGATGGCGACGCCACAGGCGAGGGCGCCCAGGGACGCGGCGTGTGGTGGTGCCAGGTCGGGGGTGGCGACGAGGGCGGCGATGGTGACGGGGTACAGGGTCGCGACGCCCAGGCCGGCGAGGGTGAGCGCGCCGGTGACAACCGCGGTGTGATCGGTCGTGGCGATGGCCAGGGCGCTGGCGGCGGTGACGGCGCCACCGAACGTGACAAGGGGTAGCCGGGTAAGCAGTAGGGGTCCGAGGAGGCGGCCGATGGCCATCCCGGCGGGGAAGGAGATCCCGAGCACCACCGCCGTGGCGGTGGACACTCCGGTGTCATGCAGGCGGGTGACCCCCCAGATCGTGAAGCAGAACTCGACGGCCACGGCGAGCGCTACACCGCTCCAGCGCCGCGCGACCCGCCCGGCCACCAGCGGGCGTGCGGTGCCGCTCCCGGCAGGCCGCGGCTCGGTGGCGGCGGGCCTGGTGGCGGCGGGCCTGGTGGTGGCCAGGGCGATCAGGGGCACGACGGGGGCCAGAAGGGCGAGCCGGCCGTTGGCGCCGGTGGCGTCGAGGGTGCCCATGGCGGCTGGAGCGGCAACAGCGGCGGTGCTGGCGGCGGCGGTGACGCGGCTGAGGCGGGCCGCG
>NZ_CDWWEW010000102.1:0-1106 GCF_977966315.1 Frankia sp. CeRuru1 | reverse complement strand
CGCCGACGACGGCGGCGGGCAGGCCGGGCGCGGTGGCGAGCAGGGCACTGCCGGCGGCGGCGGTCAGGGCTCCGCCGCGCAGCGCGGGGTGTGCTCCGCGGCGCAGCAGGATCGGTCCGACCGCGGCGACGACGATCAGGCCGGCGCCGAAGGTGGCAGACAGACCGGCCAGCCGGTTGGCGGGCAGGTGCAGGTCGCGGGCGAGCAGGGCGAGACAGGCGCCCAGGCTCGTGACGGTGAAGCCGAGGGCGGCCTGCGCGGCGCCGGCCTGCAGGCCGGCGCCGCGCAGGCCCGGCGTAGCCGTGCCGCCGGCCGATGGTCGGCGGGTCATGGCGGCGCCGGAGCCCACGGAGTGCCGTCCAGGTCCAGCAGCACCGCACCCACCGTCGACAGGTCCACGGCCATCCTCCCCCAATATGCTCGCTACCCGAGGATGACATGAGGATAAGGTGCTTATGGGGTAGTGACGGTTAAAACCGATCGGTCAGTCTCGGGCGGCGAGACGGATGGCGGCGGGTACGACGGCCCACAGCACGACCAGCACGACGAAGGTGCAGCCCCCGGCAATCCAGCCGGCCGGCGCCCCCTTGACCACGTCGAAGATGAGCAGGACGACCCCGGAGACAGCCACGGCGAACAATGCCAGGCCCACCTGGGCGAGCCGGTTCGCCACCCGGATCAGCGTCTCCTTCTCCTTGCGCCGGAAGACCGCGCGGTGCAGGCTCACCGGCATGATGAGCAGCCCGGTGGCGCTGACCGTCAGCAACACGATCACGAGATAGAGCGACTTCTGCTCGTTGCTCAACGTCGTGAACCGCTGCTGGAACGGGATGGCGAGCAGGAAGGCGGTCAGCAGCTGTACGCCCGTCTGGACGACGCGCAGCTCCTGCAGCAGATCTCCCCAGTTGCGGTACCGGCGTTGCGCCGGGCTCTCCGAAGGGTCCGGCCCGCCGTTCGAGGAGTTCCCCCGGGCGGTGGAACTCCTCGCCGTCATCCCGCCGTCGTCGTCTGCCGCCGAGCGTCGCGCAGCCGGTCGACGAGGGACACCGCCGGCCCGAATACCCGCTGAGCGGTGGGGGATCCCGCGACCGAGGGGTGCGGATGGG
>NZ_CDWWEW010000101.1:0-14314 GCF_977966315.1 Frankia sp. CeRuru1 | reverse complement strand
CGGTCGTCTTCGGCAGGTTCGCCCCCGCCCCCGCGCCCCGCGCCCGGATCAGTAGTGGAACGATGACTCGCCGTTCCTCCAGCGCCGCCGTCTGCGGATACTCATCCTTGTCGATCATGTTCTTCGGGGCGCACTCGGCCATCAGCCGGTCGGCGTACGGGTCCATCCAGGTGGTCACGAACGTGGCCATGTTCAGCCGCGCGTTGCCGTCGAGCATCAGCTCGTCGTGGACGATCTGGTAGGCCGTCTCCGGCGCAATCGACTCCTGCGGCATCCGGAACCGCGGGACCACGACTTCCTCGCCCGACGGGACCAGGTGCGGCCGTACGTCGACCGTCCGCTCCGCCCGATCACCACTCGCCTTGGCGATGTAGAGCCATCCTGGATCAACCTCCCAGCCGCGCTGCTGCGATACCGGTGTCAGGCCATGGCCCCCGAGCGGCGCAGCGAGCGGAGTACCTGCTCCTGTTGATGCGGGAGCAGCGCCGGATCGCGTGCGTCGAGCGCGCGCCGCAGCAGATCGTCCGCTCGAGTGTCCTCGCCGGCGGCACGCGCCACACCGGCGGCACGCCACAGGACCGGGCCGCTGTCCGGCGCCGCGTCCAGGACCGCCGCGGTCTCGTCGGATGCCTCCCTCGATCGGCCGAGCCGGGCCAGCGCCAGGGCGCGGGTCGCCCGCACCTCCGTGACGCCGGCGACGTCGGGAGCCAGCCGTGTCACCCGCTCGAGATCCTCCAACGCCGAAACGTCGTCCCCCAGTTCCACCCGCAGCTGTCCCCGCCCGGCAAGGGCGGCCTCCGATTCCGGAGCGATCGTCAGCACGGTCGAGAAGATGGCGGCAGCCGCCCAGGGCTGGCCGGAGTACCACAGCGCCCGGGCGAGGTCGGCCTGGACGCCGGAGTCGGCCGGCAGCCGCGCGGAAGCGGCCTGAAAATCTTCGATGGCCTGGCCGTACTGACCGCCGCGCAGCAGGAGCCGGCCGATGGCGGCCAGGGCACGGCCCGAACCCTCGGTGTCGGACAGCGATTCGTAGAGTTCGGCGGCCTCACGGTACCCCTGCTCCGCCTGCTCGGGCCGGGCCTGCGCCTCATCGAGCTCGGCCCGCAGGGCCAATGTCCGGGCCGTCGTCCGGGAGCCGTCCGGGCTGCGGAGCAACGCCTCGTCGACATGGCCGCGCGCGGCCACGACATCGCCGTCGGCGAAGCTCACCAGCGCGGCCTGGAGGAAATCGGCCGCACCGGCCGCACCCGCCGAGCGTCCCGCGACGGACCAATCCGGGAAGGCCTCCTGCAGCGGCGGGATAAGGCGATCGTCGAAGAGCTCGAACCGCCGGGAACCCGAACGCCATTCACTGGCGAGGACATAGCGCTCGACCAGTGCGTCGAGGAGGGCGGTGGGCATCCCGGCGGTCGTCTCGATGCCCTCGTCGACGGCCCCCCGCCGGCCGCGTTCGGTGATGAAGGTCCGGGTCAGCCAGGTGCGCACCTCCCCGTCGTCGAGGTCGTGTTCCCGGGCCACGGCCACGATCGCCTGGGTCAGATACGCCCCGAGGATCATGCTCGCATCACCGGTCTCCGCCAGCTGGGCGCCGGTGACGGGTTCGGTGGCGACGGGTTCGGTGGCGGCGGGTTCGGTGGCGACGGGTTCGGTGGCGACGGGTTCGCCAGCGGGTCCGGCGGTGACGAGCGGGGAGCGCCAGATGGCCGTCGCCACGAGCTGGAGGTACGCCGGCTGCACCGTGCTGGCGACCAGAACGGACTCCGTCCCGGTAGCGTCCACCACACGGCTGGTGACAAGGTCGTCGACGCAGGCCTGGGCGGCACCCGGCGGGAGGCGTCGGCCCGCCGCCCGCAACGGTTCGGTCAGCGCCGCAGTTGCCGAGCGCCGGTCCAACGGTCCGACGGCGACTCTGGCGATCGTCGAGCCACCGGCGAGGGTGTCCTCGTAGGGCGCGAGCGCGGCCCGGTGGTTACGCCGGATCACCAGCAACAGGTGCAGGTCCGGGAGGGCGGCCACGGCCTCACCGAGAACTTCGACGAACTGGGTGCGCAACGGGTCCAGATACGGCGAGTGGGGTACGAAGAAGTCCTCGAACTGGTCCACAGCGGCCAGGATCGGCCGCGCGGAGCCGAGTTGACGGTCACGACCGGCGGCGCCGTGACCGTGCCGCTTGCCCTGGATGGCGTCCACCAGCGACCAGGTGTCGGCGTCGCCCGCCCAACATCGCAGCAACGACTCCAGGTAGGGATTTCCGGTCGAGCGGACCAGGCCCTCGTCCGCGTCCGGACCGACCGGTGGGCCCAGTCGACCGACCGGCAGCACGTCGGCGTCCGTCGAGACCAGATTCGGCAGCACGCCGGCCCGCAACAACGACGTTTTTCCGACCCCGGCCGGCCCGTGCAGGACGACCAGCCGACTTTCAAGCCATTTCGCGAGCAGGGCGTGCGCCGCGGCGCCGCGCCCGAAGAAAAATTCGGCGTCGGTCTCCTGAAAGGGCGCGAGGCCGACATAGGGAGAATGGCGGGGAAGTACGGTGACCACCACTACCCCCGCGCCCCGGAAGCGCTGGTCGGGTCAGGTCTTCCCCGCCTTCCTTCACAAGCAATGACCATCCTGGTAAACAAGGTAGTAAAAAGCCTCTCCCCGGCGAATCGACAGCACCCCTGACAGTACCCTTGAATGATATCCGACACCGGGTCGCCGGGGTTCGGACGTACCACCCGAAAGCGCCTCCCGTGCACCGCGAGACGCGCACGACCGCCGAGCCGAGCGGACCCCCGCCCACGGGAGGCGTACCGCCGGTCGGTGATGGACTCAGTCCGCAAAGGACGGCACCGCCCGTCCGTCGTCAGTCGTGCGCTGCCGGCGCTCCGCGGGACAACAACCTAGTATGCGCTCGCGGCGAATGCCACAACGTCGGAGCTCCTCCCTCGCGGAAAGCCAGTCGATCGATCGCGACAGTGGTCGCCGTCACCGCCGGACGGACCCGGCGGCGACGCGCCGGCCCCGGCGCTTGACCCCTGACAAGGAAACCGCTGGGGTGGCGAGATGGTGCGGCGGGCCGGCGACGGCCGAGATGCGAGAGCCTCCTCCCCGATAGGGTCGTGGTGTAGCATTAGCACGCGTCCGGATCGAATCTTTTACTCGGTGGGGCGCGGGCGCCGAGATGTCGCCGACCGCGCCCGGAATGCGGGGGTGCAGTGGCTTCGGTGGTGAAGGTCGATCCGGAACACGGACCGGGTCGAGGAGTTCCGACAGTCTGGGGCAACGTTCCCCAGCGGAACAAGAACTTCACCGGCCGGGACAGCCTGCTTGCGGACCTGCGCAGGCGGGTAACCTCGGACAGTCTCGACGTCACCGCCGTGCTACCGCATGCATTGCAGGGTCTCGGTGGTGTGGGTAAGACCCACCTTGCGATCGAGTACGCCTACCGCTATCAGGCGGAATACGACCTGGTGTGGTGGATCCCCGCCGACCAGCCGCTACTGGTCCGCTCCAATCTGGCCTCTCTGGCGCCGCGGCTGGGTCTGGCGGAGGCCGGGCCGCTGCGGGTCGAGGAGGCCGTCTCCGCGGTGCTGGACGCGCTGCGCCGCGGCGTGCCGTACCGGCGTTGGCTGCTTATCTTCGACAACGCCGACCAGCCGGAGACGGTCCACAGCCTCATGCCACACGGCCCCGGTCACGTGCTCGTGACCTCGCGCAACCGGCGGTGGCAGAGCCTGGTCGACACGCTGGAGGTCGACGTCTTCGCCCGGCGCGAGAGCCTCGAGTTCCTCCACCGCCGAGTCCCCGGCATCGCCGATGCCGACGCCGATCAGCTCGCCGAGGAACTCGGCGACCTGCCGCTGGCCCTGGAGCAGGCCGGCGCGCTGCAGTTCGAGACCGGGATGGACGTCAAGGAGTACCTCGAGCTGCTCCGCACCGAGGCAGGGAAACTGCTCGCGGAGAACCCTCCGTCGGACTACTCCAGGCCGGTCGCGGCCGCCTGGAGCCTGTCGGTGAGCCGGCTCAGCGAGCAGGCGCCGTTCGCCCTCGAGCTCCTACGCCGCTGCGCCTTCTTCGGCCCCGAGCCGATCTCCCTGGAGATCCTCGACCGCGGCAAGTACATCCTCGGGTCCGAATTCGGCAGCGCCATGCGGGACCGCCTCCTGGTGAGCCGGGCGATGCGGGAGCTCGGCCGCTACGCCCTCGCCCGCATTGACAACAGCCGCAAGACGCTGCAGGTCCACCGGCTCGTGCAGAAGCTCATCCGCAACGATCTGCCCCGCGAGGATCAGGAACGCATGCGGGACGAGGTGCACCAGCTGCTCGTCGCGGCCGACCCGGGTGAGCCGGGCGACTCCGAAGCCTGGCCGCAGTACGACAAGCTGCTTCCGCACATCTTCCCGTCCGAGGTCTACCTGGCGCGGTCGGCGCCCACCCGCCAGCTGGTGGAACACATCGTCGGCTACCTTTACGGCGTCGGCGACTTCACCACCGGGCTCGCCGAGGCCGACCGCACCCTGGAGCAATGGATCAAGGAATCGGGGGATCGCGACCCCGACGTCCTGATCCTGCAGGGCATCAAGGCGGACATCCTGTGGGCGCTGGGCCGGTACCGGGAAGCCTATGATCTCCGGCGCCCGACGTTGGAGGCCATCACCGAGGTACTCGGTGCGGACCACGAGGAGACCCTCGTCATCCTCAACGGTCACGGCGCCGACCTGCGTGCGCGCGGCGAGTTCCAGGCCGCCCGTGAACTCGACGAGGGTACCGTGGCCCTGCACCGCCGCGTCTTCGGCGACGACGACAACCGTACGTTCAACGCCGTCAACAACCTGGCGGTCGACTACAGCCTGACCAGCTCCTACGCCGAAGCTCTCGAGACGGACCGGAAGAACCTCACCGACCGGCGTAACCTCTTCGGCCGTGACGACGCCCCGCAGGTGGTCTTCTCGCTCGCCACGGTCGCGCGCGACCTGCGGCAGGCCGGGCAGTATCTCGAGGCCAGGAGAACGGCGGAGCAGGCCTTCCTGCTCTACCGCGATCTCGTCAACCGTCGCGTCCTGCCGGAGGATCACGCGCATGTTCTCCTCCAGGCGAAGGACCTGTCGGTGGCTCGCCGGAAGGCCGGGGACTTCACCGAGGCCCTCGAACTCGCCGAGGAGGTGCACGGCCGGTACACCAACAGTCGGCAGTTCGGGTCGGAGCATCCGGACACCCTCGCCGCCGGGATCAACCTCGGGAACGCGCAGCGGGTCGCCGGCGATCCGGACGAGGCGACCATTCGGATCGAGAAGACCGTTCGCCGTTACCGGGACGTCCTCGGCCCGGACCATCCGTATACCTATGGCTGCGACCTCAACCTCGCCCTGATCCATCGCCAGCTCGGCCGGATCGACGAGGCGGAACGCCTGCTCAGGGATGCGCGCGCGGGCCTGACGAAGAGACTCGGCCCCGATCATCACTACACCCTGACCTGCGTCACGAATCTGGCCACCGCCCGATCCACGCTCGGCGCCCCCGACGAGGCGCTAGTCATGGGCGAAAGCGCACTACCGCGATTCAGCGAACTGCTCGGTCCCGACCATCCGCACACGTTGGTGTGCGCGACGAACCTGGCGTTGGATCTGACCGCGGTCGGGAGGGCGGAAGAGGCGCGGGTGCTCGCGGACGACACTATGCACCGCTACCGGCGGGTGCTCAGTGACACCCATCCGGACGTCCAGGCGGGTATGCGGGGTGAACGGCTCGACTTCGACTTCGAGCCGCCGCCGCTGTAGCTCCCGGGCCCGGGTTCAGGCGCCGTCGGTCGACAGCCAGGACGCGAGGGCCTCCGGATCGACCCGGTCTCCGCCGACCGCCTCGATTCCTCGATGCACCGCGTGCACGAGCTCCGGCCGGGTCAGCAGGGTCCGGCCGCCCGGCGTCGGACTGCCCTGCCGGCACAGGACGAGCCCGGCCCAGGCGTCGAGCCGCTCAGGATCTCGACGCACCTCCTCCTTGTACGCGCGCGTGGCCATGCCGAGATCACCGAACGCGAACGCCTGGTCGGCCGCCGAGATCCCTCGGTCGAGGACGTCCGGCACCCCCTCGCGCGCCGCCTGGAAGAGCTTGGGGTCGCTCAGGCGGAGATGAACAAGATCGAGCCGGGAATTGTGCACCAACCCGCGGGTGCCGGGCACGGTTCTCGTCCGGATCGGCAGCTCGGGCAGCCGCTGGCCGCGCACCCAGGCCCGGGCCAGCGTGGCGACCTGGCCCGGAGCGGGCTCCAGGTTGCGCAACCGCCAGGTGATCCAGGTATCGGTGCTCACCTGACGAGCCAGCTTCAGCGGTTCCTCCGGGACCGAGGCCTGCCGATGGGCCCAGGCCGTGGCCTGCATGCCGTCGAGAAATCTCAGGCCGAGCGGGGTCATGTCACCGGACAGGCGCAGAGTGATCAGCGCCCGCCAGACCTCCTCCCGCCAGCGGGCGAACTCGAAATGCGCGTAGGCCGATTCATCCCCGAGGCCGCGCTGGGCCTCCCAGAGGTCGGTAAGCGCCAGATAGGCGTACGCGCCCTGGAGTAACCCGGGCAGCGGCCGCGGATCACTGCGCCACGGTGCATAGAACAGCCTTCCCTCTCTCGCCTCGAACAAGGGCACGAGGTCGAGTAGCGCGGACAGCTTGTTGTGCTGGAACTCGTGGACCAGGGCCACGGCGAAGGTCAATCCGTCTTTGGGCATCGTCATCGCCAGTGCACCGAACGCCTCCCCGGACGAGGCGCTGAGTTCGGCCTCGCCGTCGGTCGGACGCAACGGGAAGACCGTGGTAAGGCCGCTCGCCAGCGCCGCGGCTCGACGCGGGTCGAGTCGGGTGAGAATGCGCCACCCCTCGTCGAGGCGCTGCTGCCAGACGTCGAGAGCCCCGGACGCGGCGCCCTGCGACATCGGTAGGTCCAGCAGTGCGCGCGCCGGGTCGAGGTCGTCCAGCAGAAGGTCGATCCGCAGGCCATCCGTCTGCGCGGTGAGCCGGTCGACGGGCCGCCAGGCGGCCGTGCCGGGCTGGACGATCGCCGGCGTCACCTGCTCAACCGCGAGCGTGGCCGCCCGCTCGGCTCCCGGCCCGGCCGCCGTCGGCCTCTCCGCCAGCCACAGGCCGCGGCCGGTGATGCGGGCCTGGGCCCAGCCGGTCAGGGTGCCCCGGAGTCGGCCGAGGGTCGGGAGCATCAGCTCGTGATCATGCAGCAGCACGATGACCTCGGCATCCAGCCCGGCCCGCAGCGCTGCGGCCGCGGCGAAAGCCCCCAGTGCCCCGAAATCCTCCTCGATGGGAACCGACCCGAAGGTCGTTCCCCGCAGGCGGCGCAGGCAGTGCATCGCCCACAGCCCGATCCCGGGCGACAGCAGCAGTTCGCCGATCTCCGCCGGCGCTCGCCGCTGCGCAGCGGCGAGCACGTCGTAGCTGTGCGCGAGGTCGCTTCTGGCGAAGGCCGCCGGAACGCGGCGGGCGGCGTCGTCCATGACCGCGCGCAGCGCCAGCAGTCTCTTACTGAGCTGCGTCACCCTGAGACGATGGATGATCTCCACCCGTGCGCCGCCGGCCGCGAGTTCGTTGAAGTCGGCCGCTGCCAGCCGATGAAATCTCACCTTCACCCTACGCGACGTCGCACATGTTCCAGGTCCGCCCGGAGCCGGGCACCGATGTGCACAATAAGGGAATACAGATCCGGACAGTAGACGGACCTGTTCCGGAAACCGGACCCCTGCCGATACCGATGAGGATAGTATCCTCCGCCGCAGACCCGGTGAATGGAGCATCGCCCGCATTCCTCACCGAGCGCCGCGCCGCCGATCTGCCGGGCGAGTATCCCAGGATGCCGCAACACTCGGTCAAAATCATCCCGGATCACATGCAGACCCGTCGATGCCGCCCCGTGATAGGCGGATTTCAGGGCGTCGACCTGCTCGATCGAGCCGTCGGTCTCGAGGACGACGACGGTGGACGGCGAGAGCCCCACCGTCTCCACCTGGCTGTGGCCGCCGAGCAGGAGCGTGATGATCTCCTGGAAGAGCCTGAGATCGGTCTCGTGCTCGGGCGCGGAGTACCAACGGTCGAACAGCGTGATGAGCCAGTCGGCATAAGGCGTGGCCTGCTCGTCCGCCGGCCGGCCGGGTGGGCGGGTCGTCCAGTTCCCGTGGGGCAGGAGGAAGTCGACGGCGGGTGGCCGCCAGGCGAGCAGGCTCTCGTAGACCTCGAGCGGGTCACTCGTCGGATCGACGACGCCGAGCAGTCCGCCGAAAACGGCCCGGAAGCGATCGGAGGTAAGTCGTTCGAGTCCGGCCACGGTGCCGGAGAGGCTCTCCGCGCCATTGCGCAGCACCCGCCGGCGGTTGTGGTGCGCGAGGGCGCCATCGACGCTCACGCCCACCATGATCGTATGGGTGCGGCAGAGATCGAGAAACCTCTCGTCGAGCAGCACGCCGTTCGTCTGCAGGCTGAACGTGACATCCGTACCCGGCGGCACGGCGGCGCGGAACGCCATGACGACCGACTCCAGCAGCTCGGCGCCGGCAAGCAGCGGCTCGCCGCCGTGCAGGATCACCTCCACCGCGGGCAGATTGTGACGGCGGGCATGCTCCCCGACCCGCGCGGCCGCGGCCGCCACGAGCTGCGGGCTCATGACGAGCGGCTGCCCCCGCCAGCCCTGATCGGCCTGGTGGTAGACATAGCAGTAGCTGCAGGAAAGATTGCAGCGGCTGTGCACCTTCAGCACGAACTGGCTGAAGGGCATTGCCCGCCAGCCCGATCGGCCGAGTACGTCGTGGCGCAGGAAGCCATACGGCCACCCCCCCGCGGTCCCGGCCGTTATGGTGGACACCCCGGCTGTCCATCATCCTGTTTCAGGATCCTGGAGCTGAACCCACTCGACGGGGGTGACGACCTCGCCGCCTCGCGACAGACCCGTCGTAGCCCCCAACTCAACACGGGAAATTCCGTGGCCCTCGCCTCGAGAGGAACTATCTCGCTCACCTCGAGCAGGAGCGTCTCGATGTCGGACGACTCGTTCACCCGCTGACCTCCTCCGCCACCCCCCTATCATCCAATCTAACCTGGGTCGCGGTGTGGTGCGCGCTATCCGAACCATGGCACGAACCGTCGTCCGGGCCCGCCCGGCGACGACGACATCGACCCGGATCCGCCGGTCCCCCCATCCCGTCCTTTGCTGGTTTCCCGGACAGACCACGAGAGCGGCACCTGACACCGCAGCGCCTGCTGCACTTTGCCGCCGGGCACCGCCGCCCACACCTGCAATCTAGACGACAACCGGCTGGGAGACCACGCCGTAGACTCAGTTCTCACTTGCCTGCACCCGCACAGGTTGTGACGTGTGGTCGCAGCGCGTTCCGGCCACACCGTGTTGGAAAGAGGGGGCCTCGGTGCCGGGGGAGATCATTCACAGATCGAGGGGTGAGCGACCGCCTCGTACCGGAAAAGACCGCTCCGATGCCCCCGGTCGGCCAGACCGACTACGGTTCGACCGGCCGGCCGGGCCCGATGCAGACGGACATGCCTGAGGCGACGGACGGGCCGCCGCTGTACTTCTTTCTCAGCTACGCCCGCGCGGACGGCGAGGACGGCCCGTTTCTCGCCCGCTTCTTCCGGGATCTGCGGCACGAGGTCCGGGTCCGCTGCGGGCATCCGAGGGCAGACGAGGTGGGGTTTCTCGATACCTCGAGTATCCGACCGGGCGACGCCTGGTCGCGGGAACTCGCCTCGGCGTTGGCCCGCTGCCGAACTTTCGTCGCCATATGCTCCCCCACCTTTTTTACAAGTGAGTACTGCGGCCGGGAATGGCAAGTTTTCGAGGACCGCCTCCGCCACCTGGAGGAGACGGGCGCGGGACGGGCACCCGTCCTCCTACCAGTGATGTGGATCCCCTTACGCCCGCCGCCCTCGATTCTGGCCCGGCTGCAGTACAATCACGAAGATCTCGGCCAGGAGTACGCCGAGTTCGGCTTACGGTATCTTCTCCAGCTGAACCGGAACCACGACGAGTACCAGGAGTTCCTGGTAGCTTTGTCCGATCGGATCGTACGACTCGCGGCAGAGACCGCTCTGCCGCCCATGGCGGAGATCCCCGGCTTCGACACCGTGCCCAGCGCGTTTGATCAATGGGGTGACCGGCGCCCTGTCCCGCCTCGGTCCGAGGTGCCGGAGTTGATCCAGGACCCGGTCCCGCCGCCGCACTCGGTAGCCTCGACCGAGGCAGAGGCAGACCAGGGCACGGGTCTGGCCGGTACCGAACCCACGACACACCCGGTGACCGGGCCGACAAGTATCCTCGAGTCGACGGCGGGAACCGGGCCGGCCACGTACATTGGGCCCCGTGGTGACCGGGACGGACCTTCCACCGCTGTCCGCACGCAGGAAGCCGGCCCGGAGCCGGCCGACCACGTCGGCGGTCCGAAGCGAGTCACCTTCGTTCTCGCCGTGACCTCGGCCAGCGAACTCGCCGCCCTGCGCCGGCACTTGAGCTACTACGGCAGCCAGTACGACGAGTGGAAGCCCTACCACCCGCATCACAAGCAACGGGTCTGCATCTCCGCCCAGTTCATCGCCGCGGGCCAGGAGATGTCTTCGGACATCGTCATGCTGCAGACCGGCATCTCCACGCTGCTCAAGCGATCGCGCACGCGCAACGAGATCGTCGTCTTCATCGTCGATCTGTGGACCGCCACCATGGAACCGTTCCGTACCGCGCTGCTCGAATACGACCAGCGGAACGAACCGACGACCGGGGTGCTCGTGCCCTGGAATCCGGACGACGAGGAGACGCACGAAAACAGAGAACGGCTGTTCGAGACCCTCGCCAGCGCCCTGCCGAACAACATGCTGCGCCGAGACGGTCTCTTCCAGGAGCAGGTGCAGTCCCACGAGGAGTTCGCGGACGCGCTCGTGCAGATCCTGACGGATCTGCAGGCGCGCATCTTCGCCGGCCAGACCATCTTCCGCCAGCGCCCGCCGAGCCACCGCCGCCGTCCGTTCCTCAACGGCCCGTAGGAGAGGGCGCCAGTGAACGAACGGGATTCGGGACGCATCGTCACCTTCTATTCCTACAAGGGCGGCACGGGCCGATCCATGGCGCTCGCCAACGTCGCATGGCTGCTCGCCAGCAACGGACGGCGGGTGCTCGTCGTCGACTGGGATCTGGAGGCGCCCGGGCTCCACCGGTACTTCCATCCGTTCCACCACGACCCGGATCTGCGGACGACCCGCGGCGTCATGGACATGATCTGGGATTTCACCGCGACGGTGATGTCGCCGCCGACCGCCGGCGAGGAAGACTGGTTCGAGCGGGCGACCGCGATCATGCCGTACGCGGTGTCTCTGACCTGGTCCTTTCCGGCCAACGGCACAATCGACTTCGTCTGCTCCGGTCGTCACGACGCAGCCTACTCCCGCCGGCTCAGCACCTTCGACTGGAGCACCTTCTACGACACGCACAACGGGGCCGATTTCATCGACGCACTCGCGGAGAACATGCGGTCGTCCTACGACTGGATCCTCATCGACAGCCGGACCGGGCTAAGCGACACCGCCGGAATATGCACCGTGCAGTTGCCCGACATCGTCGTAAACTGCTTCACACTCAGTACCCAGAGCATCGAGGGTGCCGCCGCCGTCGCCCAGTCAATCAGCGCACAGGACAAGAACGGTGAAATCGGCCATCTACCGGTGCCCATGCGGGTCGAGGACGGTGAGCAGAAAAAACTTGAGCTGGGCCGGGACTTCGCCCGTGCGACCTTCGATCCGTTTCTGCGGAACATGAGCGCCCGGGAGAAGGAACGGTACTGGGGCGATGTGGAGGTTCCATACAAGCCGTATTATGCGTACGAGGAGATCCTGGCGGTCTTCGGGGACCGCCCGTTGCAGGAGGGCACTCTTCTCGCCGCCTATGAAAGGCTTACCTCGTACCTGACCAACGGGGAGGTACGCTCCCTCGCGACGCTGGACGAGACGCAGCGCCGCCGCAATCTCGCGGTCTTCGAGCGGACCGCGGTGTCCATCCCGACCAACATCGTGGTGAGCTACGCCTCCGCCGACCGGAACTGGGCGGACTGGATCGCCACCGAGCTCGAGAGCGCCGGTTTCGCCACGAGGCTGGAACAGGCGGGCCCGGGCACCGGGAACCGGATCGATCAGGGCGTCGTCCCCGCGGCCGGTCATTTCCGAACAGTCGTCATCCTGTCATCGGCGTACGTCCGCTCACCGCCGGCGTTGGAGAGATGGCGCAGGACGGTCGCGAGCGATCCGGACGGGACGGGTCGGCTGCTCGTGCCCGTCCGCATCGAGGACTTCCAGCTGCCGGCCGAGTTCACCAACCGGGAGTATGCCGACCTCGTCGGTTTCGACGAGGCGCCCGCACGGCAGACGCTGCTTGCCGCGACGGGACGTCCGACCCGCCGGGCCACGCAACTCCGCCGGGAGATCGGCGTGGCGGCGAACGTGCGTTTCCCCGGCTCGCCGCCCCAGGTCTGGACAGGGGTACCGGAGCACAACCCGAGCTTCATCGGACGAGAGGCTCTCCTGGTCGGGCTGCGCGACCGCTTTTTCGGGGTGGGCGGGGCGCCCGTCGGTACCCAGGTTCTGCAGGGCCTCGCCGGCGTGGGTAAGACGCAGGTAGCCACGGAGTATGTGTTCCGGTTCGGGGCGTCCTATGATCTGGTCTGCTGGATCGGGTGCGACCAGACGGCGCTGGTCCGCAGCAGTCTGGCTCGGTTGGCCGCCGACCTGGGCCTGCCGCACCGGGAGGGGCGGGAACCGGTTGACGAGGTGGTGAACGCCCTGCGCCGGGGTGATCCGTACCGACGCTGGCTCCTCGTCTTCGACAACGCCGACTCCCCCGATGATGTGGCGCCACTGATCCCGCATGGCCCCGGGCACGTGCTCATCACCTCGCGCAACCAGCGCTGGCAGGGCAGGCAGGAGCGGGTGGAGATCGGTATGTTCAGCCGGGAGGAGAGTATCGCGTTGTTGCGGCGGCGGGCTCCGGCGCTGACCACGGAGGTCGCCACGCAGCTCGCCGAGGCGCTGGGGGACCTTCCGCTGGCGCTCGAGCACGCCGGCGCCTGGCACGCCGAGACCGGGATGACCGCGGAACGGTACCTGGAACTTCTTGACCGAAGCCCAGGGCCGCTGCTGCTCGAGGGCGAGATCCCGACCTACCCCCTGCCAGTCGCCCGCACCTGGCTGCTGTCCATGGAGCGGCTACGCAGCGAGATTCCCACGGCGGCGCGGCTCGCCGAGCTGTGTGCCTTCTTCGGCCCAGAACCGATCAGTCTGCAGATCTTTGCCGGTGCGGGGCTACGTGACCTGACCGATGCCGAGGATCAGGAGTTCCGGGACTCCTTCGTACTGGCCAAAGCCGTCCGGCAGATCAGCGAGCACGCCCTGGTCCGGGTGGATCAGAAGAACGAGAGCCTGGAGATACACCGGCTCGTCCAGGCGGTGATCCGCGACGACCTCACACCCGACCAACGCACCGGTGTCCGCCGCCGGGTCCACGCGTTGCTGGCGGCGGCGGACCCGCTGGAGCCCGACCGCCCCGAGACATGGCCCCGCTACTCCCTGATCCGACCGCACCTGGTGCCCTCCGGCGCGGTGGGGTCGGCCTCCGAGGAGGTGTCGCGGCTCGTCTCGAACCAGGTCCAGTGTCTCTACGAGCAACGCGATCACTGGGGATGCAGGGATCTGGCGAGCGTCACCCTCGATATCTGGCGTGACGTCTTCGGCGACAACGACAAGCGGACCCTGACGCTCGCTCTCGACCTCGCCGACAGCCTGCGGGCGCTGGGGGAGCCGGAACAGGCCAAGGGACTCGACCAGCCTGCCCACGATCGCCTGGCCCGCCTGTTCGGCAGCAACGACGCCCTCACGCTCCGCGCCGCGCGGGCACTCGGCGGGGACCTGCGCGGCATGGGTGACTACCAGGAGGCCCGACGCCTCGACGAGGACACCTACGCCCGCTACCGGGACATGGCGATCCTGGACGACCCGGGCGCGATCAGCACGGCCAACAACATCGCGGTCTCGCTGCGCTTCTTCGGTGACTTCCGGCTCGCGCTCGAGACCGGAGAGGATGTCTACATCCGTCAGCTGCGGGCAAGCGGCGAAAACGACATCCTCACCCTTCAGTATGCCGACAGTCACGCCCGGGACCTACGCGAATGTGGCCTTTACCGAGAATCCCTGAAAATCCTTCAGGAAACCTTGACCCGATGCCGGGATATCCTCGGTATCAATCATCCGGACACCTTGCGCTCCTTGCGGAACTACGCGGTCACACTACGGC
>NZ_CDWWEW010000100.1:0-14443 GCF_977966315.1 Frankia sp. CeRuru1 | reverse complement strand
CCTCCGGAGGGCGCCAGAACCCAGGCGGTCAGGGCGGTCAGGGCGAGCACGACCGCGATCGAGACCGCGACGAGCGGGAGACGCGGGATTCGGCCGGCTCGGCCCCCGGGGCGCGCGGTGATCCAACCGGCGACGCGAGATGGACGACCCGGGCCAGGCCCACCGCCGTCGTCCGCCCGAACACGCGCGTCCGGTACCTGCCCGTCCCAGGCTGGGACGTCCCAGGCCGGCACGTCCCAGGCCGGCACGTCCCGGGCCGGCACGTCCCGGGCCGGCACGCCTCGAGCCGGCACGCCTCGAGCCGGCACGCCCCAGGCCAGGACGTTCGTGTCCGGCGTGTCCAGCCCCTTACCGGCCGGGGCCTGCCGCCCGTGCCAATGGAACACGGTCGTGGTGGCACCGTCCGGACGTGCCCGCGCCGGGTCCGCCCGGTCCCCGGCGGGGCCTGTGACCGGGCCGCCACGCGCGTCGCAAGAAGCACCGTTGCGGCGGATGTGGACCAGCTCGGTGGGGGAACCCTCGCTGGGGGAACGGAGCATCCGCGTCGTCGTGTCACTTCGGCGACGGCGCAGCGGGAGCAGCCGGGCGTCCAGCCACTCGCCCCGGGACGGGGTCGGCATGCCGGCGCTTCCACCGGCGAGCCACCGATCGGCCGAACGGGGCGGATCCGCCTCGGAGTGGCGCACCGTGCCGTCCTGGTCCGAGGATGGCGATCCGTCCACCGGCCAGCGGCCGGCCGGAGGGTCATCCGACCAGGAGCGCCCGCGCACCCGCATCACCCCAGTCGTACGTTTCTACCTATAAAGTCATTTTTATTCATGTAACGCAAAAGTACGGTCAAGGGCGGCACTCTCCCCGATCCGGTGACTCGCAACGAGGTCCGCCATCACCGTCGACACCTGAGCCGAGACTCGTTCGGTAATCCGAGAGTGATCGCCAAACAGTAACAACCACCGACGAAGTGTGCCTTCGGCGGCCTCGGCTTATCACGCAGTGCAACGATCGACCATCCGTAGACCAACCCTCCCGCTCCGAGAGAATCGTTCGACAGGCGCACCCGACCCACCGAAACCGTCATCCGGTCCCAGAGTCACCGGAGTCAGGGGAGTCACGGGAGTTACCGGAGTCAGACGCATGGGAGGCCCGCGGGGTTGTGGGGTCTATGCCGCACGCGCGGGTTCGTAGGGACACCACCAGCCGGCAAAGGCCCATACGGTACCGTTGCCACGGGATCACGCCCGCACGCACGTTCGCGGGCGAGCAGCGACGTCCTCACCCGCGTGAGAACGCGCCGCCCGCGCAGCCGGACCGCCCGGTGGCTGCCCCCACCGGTCACGACCAGCCGGCCCGCGGGACGGCTGTCCCGGGTCGCCCGGAGCGCATCGCGGTCCCGCGACGACCAGGCCATCGACGCCCATCCGCCCCGAGTGCGTCCGGACCGGGGCATGAGCACGGGAGACGCAACAGCCTTGAGCATCGAGATCGCCCAGACCAGCGAGATTCCCGACGTGGCGGACATCCCCGTCGTGATCCTGTGCGGCGGGATGGGAACCCGGCTGCGGGAAGCCAGCGAGAAACTACCCAAGCCGCTGGTGGACATCGGCGGCAAGCCGGTGCTGTGGCACATCATGAAGACCTACGAGCACTACGGCTTCCGTAAGTTCGTGCTCTGCCTCGGCTACAAGAGCGATCTGATCAAGAACTACTTCCTCGCCTACCGTGCGCAGGTCGCCGACTTCACCCTCACGCTCTCCGACGACCACACCCCCCAGTTCCACAACACCGTGGGCGACGAGGCGTGGGAGGTGACCTTCGCCGAGACGGGCCTACTCACCGGAACCGGAGCCCGGCTGCGCCGGGTCGCCCAGTACCTGACCGGCCCGCGGTTCATGCTGACCTACGGCGACGGAGTCGGTGCCGTCGATATCGGCGCGGTGCTCGCCGACCACCTGGCGTCGGGGCGGATCGGGACGGTCACCGGCGTCCGGCCGTCGAGTCGCTACGGCGAGCTGACCACGGACGGCAACGCCGTCACCCTCTTCGCCGAGAAGCCGCCGCAGACCGGCTGGGTGAGCGGGGGATATTTCGTCTTCGAGCGCGAGTTCATCGACAAGTACCTCGACGACGACCCGGCACTGCTGCTGGAGCGTCACCCGCTGCAGCAGCTGGCCCGGGACGGTGAGCTGACCCTGCACACCCACGACGGATTCTGGATGGGTATGGACACGTTCCGCGACTGGACCGAGCTGAACCAGCTCTGGGATTCCGGTGCCGCGCCTTGGCGTGTCTGGGCCGGCTGAGGTTCCGGACGGGTCCAGCGATGAGCGATTCCTCCCGCGGCTCCGGCGGTCCCGAGCCGAACGGTTCCCCCCTGAGCGGTTCCGACCCCGGCGGCGCAAGCGAGTACGCGGCGACGGCAGGCGCCGACCCGGGTACGTGGCTGCACGACCTGGTCGCCACCCTGCTGCCCCCCGCGCGCAGCATCACCGGGGACGGTGTCCGCACGACGCTCGCCACCGTCGCGCGGGCGCTCGGCCCGGAGCCCGCGCTCACGGTGCACGAGGTCCCCAGCGGGACACCGGTCCTGGACTGGACCGTGCCCCGGGAATGGAACGTCACCTCGGCCCGGTTGACCGGCCCGGACGGCAAGACCATCGTCGACGCCGCTGACAACCCGCTGCACCTGCTGGGGTACAGCACACCGGTCCGCGCCCGGCTGTCCCTCGACGAGCTGCGCCCGCACCTGTTCTCGATGCCGGACCGCCCGGACTGGGTGCCCTACCGGACCTCCTACTACACCGAGAACTGGGGCTTCTGCCTGACCGACCGGCAGCTCGCCGCGCTGCCCGACGGCGAGTACGGCGTGGAGATCGACACCACCCTCACCGCGGGGTCGCTGACCTACGGCGAGATCGTGCTGCCCGGGACCACGGACGACGAGTTCCTCATCACGACCCACACCTGCCACCCGGCGATGGCGAACGACAACTGCTCGGGCATCGCCACGGCCACCCTGCTGGCCCGCACCCTGGCCAGGCTGCCCCGCCGGCACACCTTCCGGCTGCTGTTCATCCCCGGCACGATCGGATCGATCACCTGGCTCGCGCGCAACCGCGACACCGTCGGGCGCATTCGGCACGGGCTGGTGCTGACCGGCCTGGGCGACCGTTCCGACCCGACCTACAAGCGCAGCCGGCGGGGTGACGCCGTCGTCGACCGGGCCGCGGCCGCGGCGCTCGCCGAGACCGGGCGGCCGCACCGGGCCATCGACTTCTCCCCCTACGGCTACGACGAACGGCAGTTCTGCTCCCCCGGTTTCGACCTGCCCGTCGGCCGGTTCGGGCGGGGCCAGCACGGCGACTATCCGCAGTACCACACGTCCGCGGACGACCTCGACTTCGTGACCCCGGAGTCACTGGCCGACTCGTTCGCGATCCTGCTGCGGACGATCGCCATCTGCGAGCGCGACCGCATCTGGCGCAACACCGCCCCCTACGGGGAGCCGCAGCTCGGCCGGCGAGGCCTGTACCGCGCCATCGGGGCCACCATGAACCGCCAGGCGATCGAGATGGGCCTGCTGTGGGTGCTGAACCTGGCCGACGGCACGCGCAGCCTGCTCGACATCGCCGACCGCGCGGACCTGCCGTTCGACACCGTCGCGGCGGCGGCCGACGCCCTGGCGGGCGTCGATCTGCTCAGCGACGTCACCAGCGCCGCGCCCGCGGGAGCCCAGCGGTGACCGACACCGCTGTCGCCGTCACCAACGGCGCGGGGAGCACCGGGAACAGCGGCCCGGTCTGGACGATCGTGCTGGCCGGCGGCGGCGGCACGCGTTTCGGCGGGCCGAAACAGTTCTTCGACCTCGGGGGTGAGCCCCTGCTCGCCCACCCGGTCGCGGCAGCGCGGCCCGCCAGTGACGGCATCGCCGTGGTCGTCCCCGCCGCCCTGATCGGCCACTGGTCACCGCCGGACGGAGTGCGGGTCGTCGCCGGCGGCGCCACCCGGGCCGAGTCCGTCCGGGCGGGGCTGGCGGCCGTGCCCGCGGACGCCGGGATCATCGTGATCACCGACGCCGCCCATCCGCTCGCGACTCCCGCCCTGTACCAGCGGGTCGTCGACGAGGTCCGCGCCGGCGCCGACGCGGCCGTACCCGGCCTCCCGCTCACCGAGGTCGTCAAGGAGATCCACTCGACGGTGATCGACGGCCTCCCCGACGACACCCCCCGGTTGGTCACCGGGGCCTCACTGCCGCGGGAGACTCACCGGCTCGTGCAGACCCCGCACGCCTTCCGGGCGGACCTGCTGCGCTCCGTGCACGCGGGGGCCCGCGAGGCCGTCGAGGACTCGGCGATGGTCGCCGCGGCCGGCGGCCTGGTCGTGGTCATCCCCGGCGAGCCGGCGAACATCCATGTCACCACGCCGGACGAACTCGCCATGGCCCGGCTGCTTCTCACCCATGTTCGTTCCGAGGGGGAACCTGATGAGTTCGGTACTGGTCGAGTCCACGCTGTCCGATGACGAGCGGCGGGCGAGGCTCTACGCCGGCGAGCTGTTCGTCTACGCGCCCAGGCCCGCGACGCGGGAGTTCGTCGAGTTCAGCCGCGCCCTGATCCGCGAGGCCTTCGGCGATCTCGACCCCGAGACGGCGCAATACCACATGCCGGTCGAGGACTACGCGGCCCTGCTCGCCGAGCTGAAGCCACGGTTCATCCACCACCCCACCTGCAAGGAGCTGCTGCCGGCGATTCTCGCCGAGCACGGCTGCGACCTGTCGAAGACCTACTTCGACGTGCCCCGGCTGCGGACCTCGACGTCGGACGACTACCTCACCTCGGGCATCGCCTACGCCTTCCACCCGCACCGCGACACCTGGTACTCGGCACCGTTCTGCCAGCTCAACTGGTGGATGCCGATCTTCGACATCGTGCCGGAGAACGCCATGGCCTTCCACCCGCGCTACTTCTCCCAGGGCGTGAAGAACGGTTCCCGCGACTACGACTACTACGAGTGGAACGCGAAGAACCGGGCCGACGCCGCGAAACACATCAAGTCCGACAGTCGCAAGCAGCCCAAGCCCGAGGAGGAGGTGGAAATCTTTCCGCAGACCCGGGTGGTCGCCCCCTCCGGCGGAATAATGATCTTCTCGGCGGCCCAGCTGCACTCCTCGGTGCCGAACAACTCCGGCCGCACCCGGTTCAGCATGGACTTCCGCACCGTCCACTTCGACGACGTGGTCAACCACGTCGGAGCGCCAAACGTCGACGCGGAGTGCACCGGCACGACCATGCGGGACTACCTGCGTGGCACCGACCTGAGCCGGATCCCCGAGGACATCTGCCTGACCTACGACACCGCGCCACCGCGGGAGGACGCGGTACTGGTGTTCTCCCACCAGAACGCCTGATGGCGGCCCCGAACGGATCGGGCGCGGGCGCAGGCGCGGACGGCCCGGCGGCGGACGAGGTTCCGCTCGCCGGGCAGGTCGCTGTGGTGACCGGTGCATCGAGCGGCATCGGCCGGGCCACCGCGCTGCTGCTGGCCTCGGACGGAGCCACCGTCCTCGCGCTTGGGCGCGACCAGACCCGACTCGATGCCCTCGGCAAGGAGGCGAGCGGGCCAGGCACCCTGACGCCGGTGTGCCTCGACCTGACCGACGACGCGGCCGTCGTCGCGTTCACCGCCGAGGTCACGGGCCGCTACGGCCGCGTCGATCATCTGGTGCACAGCGCCGGCGCCTACGGAAGCGCCCGGGTGGACGCCGTGTCGCTGGCCGATCTCGACGCCCAGTACCTCGCGAACGTCCGGGCACCGTACGCGCTCACCCAGCGACTGCTGCCGGCGCTGCGGGTCGCTGGGGCCGACCGCGGCGCCGACATCGTCATCGTCAACTCCACCCAGGGCATCCGGGCCGGCGCGGGCACCAGCGTGTTCGCCGCCACCCAGCATGCCATGCGGGGGTTCGCCGACAGCCTGCGCCAGGAGATCAACGCCGACGGCATCCGGGTGACTACCATCCATCTCGGCCGTACGGCGACCCCGCGGCAGGAGGCGATCTACGCCCGGGAAGGCCGTGAGTACGCGCCCGAGCTACTCGTCCAAGCGGCCGACGTGGCCGATCTCGTCGATTACCTGATCCGGCTCCCACCCACCGCGGAGATCACCGAGCTACACCTGCGGCCGGCGAAGAAGAGCTACTGACGCGCTCCCGCTGCGCAACGACTCGGGGCCCGTGGGCGCGCCAGAGCCCACGGGCCCCGAGGCCTAGAAGTCCGCCGACGGCACGGTCCCGGCCTCGGGACCAGGACCAGATCCAGGACCAGATCCAGGACCAGGCAGATCCTGCACAACCGCCACAACGGCGATGATGACCGGTCCGAACCCGAGGCAGACCAAAATCGAATATCACCGCGGCGATGACGCCGTCCTGGTACGACAAACGCGTGTCACCGCCAGGCGGGTTCCCGAGCTGGGTCCCTCGTGGCGGCACCGATCTACACGGATGCAAACCGATGACTGTCGGGTCGGACGACCGCTATTATTCACCGCCCGCGCCGGGTTCGAAGAGCCCCCACCAGCTGGCTGCGAGACGTGACGAAGACGGGACCGTGCGCTCCGGAAACGGCACGGAGACCGCCTTGCGAGACGGCACGAGGGCCCCGGATACACTGAACCGCCCGCGCCGTCCGCCCGTCGCGCCAGCTATCCGACGTGCCGACGTGCCGACGTGCCGATGGGCTTCCATCGCCGGGCCCCGCCGCCGGGCGCGGCGCCCGGGAGCCCACTGACCAGGAACGGGGGACGGGAACCAGTGGTCACCACCACGCTCACGACCAGGATTCCACGGTCGTGGGTGATCCCGACCCAGGAGGCCGGCAGCGGGAAGTCGGTCAACGACGCCACCCTCCGGATGCTGACGATTCTGCTCTTCTGCGAGATCTTCCTGCAACGGATCGCTTTCCCGGTGGGCAGTTCACAGGTTCAGGTAATCCTGCCGATCACCTATGTCTGCGCGGCCTTGATGCTGCGGCGCGGAGGTCTGACGTACAACTCCGGCCGGGTGACCACCTACCTCGTCGCGATGACGGCATGTTCGGCCTCGGCACTCGTCTCCTTCCTCCAGCAGAACGACGACACGTCCTTCACCTCGTTGTTGCTGCTGCTGGCGACATACGTGCCGTTCCTCTTCGGCCTGCGCGGCGCGGACGCCCGCGCTCTCCTGCCCCGGCTGCTGGACCGTTTTCTAATCATGATCACGGTGCTCGCCGGTCTCGCCCTGTTCCAGTTCGCCATTCAGCTCGTCGGCGTTCCATACACCGACGTCGTCAAGAACGCCGTGCCGTCGCAGTTCCTGATGCAGGGGTTCAACACGTCCTACCCCGTGCAGTATGGCTCGTCGCTGTACAAGTCGAACGCCTTCATCTGCCTCGAGGCGTCGTTCTGCTCGCAGTTCCTCGGCTTCGGTATCGTGGTCTGCACACTGCGTAACGGCGGCTGGTGGCGCATGATCATGTTTGTGCTGGCCATCCTGAGCACCGTTTCTGGCACCGGTCTGCTCCTGCTGGCCTGCGCGGGCGTCCTGCTGGCCGTTCACAAGGGCGCCCGATTCGCGCTCACCGCCCTGCTCGGGGTGAGCCTCGTGGCGCTGATCATCAGCTTCACCCCGGCGTCGGATATCTTCGCCGCGCGTGCCACGGAGACGTCCTCATCGACGTCTAGCGGCAGCCTGCGCTTCGTCCAGCCGTACCAGCGGACCTGGGACGCGCTCGGCAGCGATCCGATGACGGTGGCGTTCGGCTGGGGGCCCGGGTTCGCCGACCGGGACGCCGCCGCGTTCTACCACCGCACCGGACTACCGCTGAACTACGCCCTCCTACCCAAGCTGATCCTCGAGTACGGCGTCGTCGGGACCACCGCGTTCATCGGTCTGGTGGTAGCGATGTTCGTACGCGGCTCGCAGTCGTTCGTGCTCTCCGGGTCTGTGTTAATCTTCTATAGCGTGCTGTCCGGAGGCCTGCTGGCCCCGGTCGTCACCGGGCTCGGCCTCCTGCTCGTCACCTGGTTCACGGTGACCCCAGAGGAGGCCGTCAGGCTCCAAGGGGATCCGGGAGCGTCGTCACCGCCGCTCCCACCGGCTCCCGTGCCGGGCCGGTCCTTCGCCGCGATCTGACGCCGCGATCTGACCCACGGCACGGCACGCGCGACCGCACCACATCGCGCGGATGGCGCCGTCCACACAGACCGCCATCCCGCCCGTGCTCGCCGCGGGTCCCCGTGTCGAGCCACCGAGGACGGACTAACGGTTCCGCTCGCCTCACCATCGCGATGGCCGGAACTGGGACCGGGACTGGGCATACCACGAGGAGCCGGTACGACGAAAAGCCGGACGGTCAGATTACGCTGACCGCCCGGCTCGTCATACCGGCGTTGCGCCTCCTGGAATCCAGGGCCGTCTAGAATCCAGAGCCGTCTGGAATGAATCAGGGAACCTCGGGGCCCCGGACCCTCGCGGCTACGGGCTGTCCTAACGCTTGCCGGGGCGGGCGTAGCGGTCGGTGGCCTCCGAGTCCACGCCGCCGCCCCGCTTGCTCACCGGAGCCGAGTCCCCCACCGGGGAGTTGGAGGTGATGGTGTCGACCGACGAACGACGCTCCGGGGCCGCCGCGACGGCCCGGCGGATGCCGGTCCGGCCGTCGTGCACGACGCCCACGACTCGCTCGGCGAGCGCCGGCCAGTCCCGCGGCACCTGCTCGAGCTCCTTGAGACTGGTTTCGGTGGAGGTGATGACCACGACGGCGTCGGCCTGGATGGCGGAGGCCGCGGTCATCGGCAGCTCGGCCAGCGCCGAGGTGACAAGGATGACGAGGTCGACGACCGGCGCCCGGTCGGCGAGGATCGGGGCGAGGCCACCAGGCCGGGCGGCCCGGGCCGGCGACACTCGGTTGTAGAGGATGTGCCCCCGCCCGGTGCCGGACGAGCGTGCCAGGCAGGTCGGCTCGTGCGCCCAGCGAGGCAGCTCCCCGGAGGTCGCTCGGGGCAGTCCCTCGAGAACTCCCCGCACCTCGGACGACGGCGAGGTGTCCAGGATCAGGACGACGCCCTGATCATCGGACCAGGCCGCGGCCACGGAGGCGACGAGGTCAGCGGTCAGGTCCCCCCGCGACGCCGGGGTGAACGCGACCACCTTGCTCGTCGGGGACATCACCGCGGACATCGCCGAGACCAGGGTCTCGGCCGCGCTGGCGGTGGTCCGTCCCGGCGCCAGGACTGCGATCAGCGGCACGCCCAGGGTGTCGGACGGGTTGTGCGGGTCGAGGATCGTGGGCCGGCGCTGATACATGATCCAGATTGCCGCGATCGAACCGAGCAGCCCGACGATCGCAGCGACCAGCGTGTTACGGAACAGGTTCGGCCCGCTCTGGCCCCCGGCGACGGGCGGCTCGGCCAGTTTGATCGACGTGCTCGCCAGCGCGGAGGCGGTGCGGGCGGTGGCGATCTGCGTGTTGAGGTTCGCGATCTGCGTGTTGCGGACGGTATTGTCGACGCTCCCGGCAATACCGGCTCCCTGACCCGCGGCGGCCTGCTCCGCCACCAGCCCGTCACGTAGCTTGATCATGGCGCTGATATTCGCCTGGCTGTTGGGGCCGTAAGTCGTCAAGAGCTTGCTGTAGGCATCCTCGGCCGACTTGACCAGCGCGTCCGCCCCCTGCTGGCTCGAGCCCTTCCCCTCGATGACGAAGAAGTAGCCCTCGTCGGACGGCGAGGTGCTGAGCCGGGCGGCGACGTCCACCTCGGGCAGCTTGAGTTCCTTCGCGATCTCCGCGACGGCCGCCGAGGACTGGGCGAACTGCGCCTGGGTCTGCACGAAGCGGGTCGCGTCGACCGAGTTGGCACCGAGCGTACCCGAGTCCGTCGAGAGGAAGACCCGGGCACTCGACCGGTAGGTCGCCGTCTGCGTCTTGGAGTAGGCGGCCGCCAGAGCCGCGAA
This sequence comes from Frankia sp. CeRuru1, assembly GCF_977966315.1. NCBI lineage: Bacteria > Bacillati > Actinomycetota > Actinomycetes > Frankiales > Frankiaceae > Frankia > Frankia sp. CeRuru1. Next base: position 4,458 of record NZ_CDWWEW010000100.1, on the reverse strand, counting down.
GATGACCACGACGATGGCGACGACCAGCAGCCGTGGCTGGAGGATACGAAGCAGGGACGGGGCGGAGGGAGCCCGGCTGGTCTCGTTGCCCGCCTGCACGTTGCGACTCATGACGCACCCGCCACGGACTCAGAACGAGCGGACCGGGCCCGCACCCGGATCGGAGTGCCGGTGAGACGACGCAACGACTCCTCCAGCGGGACATGAAGCGAACTCAATGTGGCCCCCCACAGGAGCATCCGGCCCGATTGCCGGACCACGGTCTAGATCTGACGGAACCGATTTGTGAGCATAGCCGATAGCGGATAGTAAACGGTCTATAGCTATGACTGACGCCGCACGGACGCTCAGGTGCCCCGCCCACCACGCCGCGATCCGGTTCCGTGACCAGGCCGGCGAGGGCCGTGCTCCGGAGCGACATCCACATCCTCGACATCATCCACGGGATCCATTCGATGGTCAGATTCGCCGGCGTTCGACCGTCTCGACCGGCGTGCGTCGCTCATCCCGGCCCGGCGCGGGCGCGGCAACTCTCGTCCTCCCGGCCCCGCCGGGGCGGGAGCAGGCCCGGAGCCGCCCCGCGCCGCCCGCGCCGCGTCCCGTAGCGCGGCCTGCTCCACGTCGTGCTCCCGACCGAGCCGGCGGAGCAGTACAAACCACACCGGTGCAATGGACCAGAAAGCGATGTTATAGCCGACGACCGCGCCCCGCGCGCCCCCGACAAGCAACCCAATGATGGGAAAACCAAACAACATTGGCGCAAAGGCTGCATTGACCCAGAATGTGATCTTGGTTTTTCCGAGTGCGTAGACCATACATGCCGGTCCGACCGCGACCGACGCGGCCAGATAGTGCAGGATCGACAGCCCCAGGATGTTCTTGACGCCATCCCACGAGTCGCCCAACAACACCTGACCGTAACGTTCCGGAAGGAGGTAGAAGATCAGGCTCCACGCCGTGCCAATGGCGAGGACGAGGGCCGAGAGAGCGTAGGCGGCGCGCTCCCGGGCGTGGCGGGTCATGGAGGTCCGCTTGGAGAACTCCGGCAACGCGAAGCTCACGACCCCCACCCCGACCACCGTGGTCGGGCCGAGCAGCGTGCGCGCGCCTTGCAGGGCGCCCACCGTCGCCAGTGAACCCACCGCTCCGATCACCAGCAGCGAGGTCTGCATCGCGCCCTGGACAGTGATGAACTCCGCCGCCAGGTAGGCGGAGTTCGACTTGTTCCTGCGAAGCCATCGAAGGGTCTCGCCGGGCGACGGCCAGAAGCCGGCCTGGGCTATCCCCAGCAGGGCCGCGACGAGAGCCGAGGCCCCCCAGGCGAGCAGCAGCGGCGGGGATGCGGTCACACCGCGGTGGATGAGCAGGAAGATCCCGAGGATCTGGACGACCGCCCAGACGGTGTCGTTGACGAAGGCGCCGAAGGGCTTCCCCATCGCGAAGAAGACATAGCGCCACGCATCCTGCAGCAGCAGGCCGGGCAGCACGAGGCCCATCGCCGACAACGACGACCCGACCGGGCCGCCGAGCAGCAGGCCCAGGCCGACGAACGTGATTCCCACGGCCACGCCGAAGACGAACGACGAGCCGGTGGTGGCGGTGGCCGCCGCCCGGAAGTCACTCCGGGTGACACTCGAGTAGAACATGCTCAGCGGCATGCAGCTCCCGGCACGGACCAGGCCGATGACGATGGAGAACAACGTGTACGCAATACCGAACGCGCCGTACTCGACGTCGCTGACCTGATGGGCAATCAGGAACGAGATCGCGGCGTTCGTCGCACTGGAGACGGCCTGGTCCATCAGCGTCCAGATCGCCTTCGACCTGGCTCCGCCACGGCCGCCGGGACCCTCGCCGCCCGGACCCTCGCCGCCGGTCAGATCGTCCGCCAGGCCCTCAGCCCCGTTACCGGGCCCCGGCCCGAAGGACGCGGCCGCGGCACGCTCGCCGCCGCCTGCCGCGGCGAGCCTTCGTCGGCCGCGGGACCGCGCGGCGCCCGCCCCGGGAGATCGGCCGTCACGCCCGGCGGGGGGCTGGCGCGGAAAGATCTGCGTGCTCTCCGGGTCGGTCTCGTCGGTTCGGCGCGCCCGCCGGTCCGAGCGGCGATGCCGGGGAGCCTGCCCCTCGACCCGATGGAGGAGCTCGGTCTTCTCCGCCCGCAACCGGCGTTGCAGCGCGCTCAGGTCCATCGTGGCGGTGACGACGCCGGGCGGTGGCTGGCCGGCACCCGGACGGACAGGGGGCGTCACCGGGCGGGATGACGGCTGGGACAGGTGCGGGTCGCCGACGGGCGGCTGGATCGCGGGCCCGGACGGCCCGGGCCCCGGCCGCGGCGCCGGAGCGGGCTGCGGGCGGACCGGCCCCGTGACCACCTCGAAACCCTCGCCGGGTCGGCGGTCGCCACGGCGTTCGAACCCTTCGCCGGGACGTTCGGTCCGCTCGCCGGGACGCTGCCCGGTCGCCCGCGCGGGGCGCTGCGATCGTGGCACGTACCGGGTCTCATCAGGGGAACCCTCGGATGGGGAGTCGTCCTCCCCACCCGGGGCTCTCAGGTCCCCGTCGCTGTCCGTCATACCCGCTCTCCCGACCAGCCCGACCGGCTCGGCCAGCCCAGCGAGCAGGGTCCGCACAACCGCGGACGGAAATAACGACGGCCTGAGACCACGATGGGTTGCCTACAGCACTACGGGCCGGGGAACCGGCACGATGAAGGAGCCGCCGCGCGCGGCGTACTCGGCCTGCTGGGCGATGATCTCCTTCTTCACGTTCCACGCAAGCAGCAGCAGGTAGTCAGGCTGCCGCTCCAGCAGGACGGCGGGATCGAGGATCGGCAACCGGGCGCCGGGCAGGTACCGGCCCTGCTTGTGGATGTTGCGATCGACGACGAAATCGAGCAGGTCGGTGCCGATGCCGCTGGAGTTCAGCAGGGTCGCTCCCTTGGCCGCCGCGCCGTAGGCGGCGATGGTCCTACCGTCGGCGCGCAGCGAGCGCAGCAACGCCACCAGCTCGTCCTGCACGGCGCGGACGTCGTCGCCGAAGCTGGCGTACCGGTCGAACGTGTCGAGCCCGGCGGCCCGCTCGGCGTCGAGCACCGCCGCCACCGACTCGGCCGGCTCCGCGGCGGCGGTGTGCTGCATGCTCCACCGCAGGGTGCCGCCGTGCAGCTCGGGGAACTCCTGGACGCCGACGAGCGCGAGGCCGTGCCGGCGCATCAGGACGTCGACCGCGATCGTGGAGAAGTAGCAGAAGTGCTCGTGGTAGACCGTGTCGAACTCGGTGTGGACCAGCAACGCGCCGACCCCGGGGTTCTCGACGTCGACGAGGCCGCCGTCGGCGAGCAGGATCGAGAAGCCCTCGACGAAGCTGTTGAGGTCCGGGACGTGGGCCATCACGTTGTTCGCGATGATCACATCGGCCTTGCGGCCCTCCGCGACGAGCTGGCGGGCGAGCTCCGCGCCGAAGAACTCCTCGCGGGTCGGCACGCCCGCCTCCCGGGCGGCCGCGGCCGGGCCGGGGGTCGGCTCGATCCCGAGGACCGGGATGCCCCGCTCGACGAACGCCTTCAGCAGGTAGCCATCGTTGCTGGCGACCTCGACCACCAGGCTGTCCGGCCCGAGGTTGCGGCTCGCGATCAGGTCGATCACGTGCTTCTCCGCGTGGCGGACGAGCATGTCGGAGAACGAGGAGAAGTAGGGATAGTCCTCGTCGAAGATCTCGGACGCCGGCAGCTCGTGGGTGAGCTGCACGAGTGCGCAGGCCTCGCAGAAGCCGACCTCAAGCGGGAACGACGGATCGGTTGTGTCGAGGGCGTCGGCGCGCACCAGGCGGTTGGCGATGGGGGTGGACCCCAGGGAGAGGAACAGGCGCGGGGCCGGTCCGCCGCAGGACCGGCAGGCGGTTACCGCCGTGGCGAGGCCGCCGGGAGCATCCTGCTTCTGGGTCGCGTCGGCCTCGGCGGTGCCACTACCGCGCTGGGCCGGGGTTGCGGATGACATGCGTTCCCCTAGGTGAGGTGTCGACATCGATCTTCACGATCTGGTGGACGGGAATGGCTGTGCCAGCCGGCCGCGAGGCCGAACGAGAGGCCGAACGACATGATGACCGCCCATCCGACCAGAAGGACGCGACGGTCCCGCGAACAACATGATCTTCGTGAAGCCGGGACGGGCCGCCACGCCGCCGGGCGATCGCCGGCGAAGGCACGGAGGAGAGCGCGAACCCCGGGCGTGCGAGCACCGGTCATCGGCCGGACACCCGCCACCCACCGCCGCAGCGGCGACCGCCGGACGAGCGCTCGTTTCCGTCGGCGAGATGCCACCGCCGGCACCGCCGACGGCAGCCCGATGATTTTCCGGCGAAGATCGGCGGTCACGGGTGCTGCGCACGCCGGGTCATGCTAGCCGGTGGACACCACCCCCCACCTGACCCACAGTCGCCGAGAGGAAGCCGTGGCACCAC